>JBDUAL010000319.1:0-3375 GCA_040004685.1 Anaerolineaceae bacterium
GATCGCGAGGAACGCTGCGGAGAGCGAGACGAGTTCGCGGACGAAGCCGTTGGCGTACGCCCGCCAGGTAACGAACCCGATGCTCGCCACGAGCACGACATCCAGCCAATTCATCGGGTCGCTGGCTCACTGCTTGGCGTCATCCTCCGCACCGTTCCACACCCGCTGCCAAGGCTCAACTGATCCCAGCCGTGATCGCTGCTACCATGTCCGCATGCAGCACCAACTCATGGAGATTCTTGTCTGCCCGATCTGCAAGGGCGACCTGGAACTGACCGTTGAGAGCGAAGAGGACGGCGAGATCGCCAGCGGCGAGCTTCGCTGTGCGCCGTGCAAGGAAACCTACCCGATCACGGACCGCATCCCGAACATGCTTCCCATGGCCCAGCGCGGCTGATGCAGCCCCTCGAAGGCCACGGCCTCCCCCACGAGCCAGCCCCAGCGGAGCCTCGTCGCCTGATTCCCGAACGGCCGCTGCTGGTTCGCGGCGTTGCGCTCCTGGCGTTGGCGCTTGCCGCCGTTTTTGGCCTCCTCGGTGCCGCCCGCAAGGCTGCCTGGCTTGGCGTTCTTCTCGCGCCGCCGCTGGCGCTCACAGCGGCCCTGGCAACGTGGGCGGCGGCCATCCACCTCACCGGTGGCGAACGTTTCGACGACCATCCCTGGGTCTAGCCGTTTCCTCCATCGCGCTCCTCTAGAGTTGCTCTCCCGTGCGCCACGCGCCGTCCCGCCCCACCACCATCAGTAGTTCCGCCACAGTCTTGCCGAGTACCGGCAGCGGACCCACCCACACGTCCGATAACGGCGCCAAAACGAACGGCCGCTCGGCGATCCGCGGGTGGGGAATTGTCAGCGTCTCGCTCTCCAACGCCAGGTCGCCGTAGAAGAGGATGTCGACATCGGCCGGGCGCGGCCCCCAACGCCGCGAAGGACGCCGCCCCAGGTCACGTTCGATGCGTTTCGCCAGGGCCAGCAGTTCGAGCGGGGCCAGCTCGGTCTCGGCCACTACCGCGGCGTTTAGATAGGCGGGCTGTTCGGCGGGCACTGGTGCTGTCTCCCACACCTCCGAACGGGCCGTGACGTGCAGTCCTGCCTGTTCGAGCATGGCCGCGGCCGAACGCAAATTCGCCAGCCGGTCGCCGAGGTTGGCGCCGAGGCCGAGCAAAATGATGCTCACGTCCGTGGCCGCCAGTTCTCGCGCACGATCGCATCGGCCATCCTGGCTACGCGCACCATCGCGCCCACGTCGTGTACCCGGACGATATCCGCGCCCCCCGCGATGCAGAGCGCAACGCTCGCCGCCGTCCCTTCGAAGCGCTCTTCGACCGGCGCGTTCAGGACAAGCCCAATGGTTGATTTCCGGGAGGTTCCCACCAGCAACGGCAGCTGCAGCGCCCAGAGCTCAGGCAGGCGGCGGAGCATCTCCAGGTTCTGCGCGGGCGTCCACCCAAACCCAAAACCCGGGTCCAGGATCACGTGCGCCGGGTCGATCCCCGCCAATCGCGCCGCCGCCAACGTAGCCTCGAAGCCCGCCCCGATGTCCGCAGCTACGTCGTGGACTGGACGCCCGCGTTGGTTGTGCATCGCCACCAACGGGACGCCCCGGCGAGCGACAACCGCTGCCATCGCGGGGTCTTCTCGCAGCCCCCAGATGTCGTTCACCATGTCCGCACCCGCGTCCAGCGCCGCCTCCGCGACCTTTGCGTGATGGGTGTCGATGGAGATCGGCACAGCGGTCTGTGCGCGCACGGCCGCGATCGCTGGCCCCACGCGCGCGATCTCTTCGGCCGGTGAAAGCGGTGTCGCGCCGGGGCGTGAGGATTCGCCGCCGATGTCGAGGATGTCCGCGCCCTCCGCTTCGAAGCGTTTCGCCAGCGCCACGGTGGCGGCCAGGTCGCCCGCGATGCCATCGCCGCTGAACGAGTCCGGAGTCTCGTTGATAATCGCCATCACGTACGTCTTCACGCCCCAGGCGAACCTGCGACCGCGCACCTCGAGCGTCGCCGAACGGTATCGGCGGCTAGTGGCCAGCGTCCGCTCCCGCCCGCCCGCGCTCATTCGATGATCTCGAACTGCTGCTCGGACTTGTCGCCGTCCTGGATAAACCACATCCGCACCTGCGGCCGCTCGCGGTCTTTCACCCCGATGACGAAGTGGACGTACGGCGGCCCGAAGAACGCCCCCATGGAGCGGACGTCTGTTGCGCTTGGGATCGGGTCACTGCCGGTGTGCGAGTGGTAGAAGCCGGCTGGCGTGGTTCCTGCCTCGTCCATGGCGCGCTCCAGCTTGGCGTACTCCAACGGGTCGATGGTAAAGCGGTACGGGCTCGCCTCCTTGTTTCGCGCGCGCACAACGTCCGCAACCACGCCGTCGCTCGCCGACAGCACGCCGCAACACTCGATCGGGGCATCCTCCAGCGCGTGCGCGATCATTGCATCGATGTGCTCGCGGCGGAGCCGTAGGGCGACGGTCATTCGGGCCTCCAGGGGTGAACATCCAGTGTAGCGGAGCGCGGCGTTGGGGCTGGGGAAACGCCTCGGCCTGTTTGAAACCTGCCCGGTCGCCCGGGCATAGGCCCGGCATCCCACCGCCTGCTCACGCCACGTCCGCCCGCCCACTCCGTTACCATCACCCCATACACAATTCAGGAGAGACGGATGAAGTTCGAAGAGATCAAGATAGTCGGGGTACTGGGCGGCGGCATTATGGGCGGCGGTATCGCCCAGGGGCTCGCCATTGGTGGCTACCAGGTGGTCATCCGCGATATCAGCGACGAAGCGATCGAAGCGACTCGCCAGGCGGTGTTCGAAGGCAAGTGGGGGCTCAAGCGAGCGGTTGAGCTGGGCAAGCTGAAGTTCGATGACGGGGTGGCGGCGATCGCCCGCGTCAACTTCACGACGGCCCTCGAAGGGCTCGCCAACTGCGACTTCATCATCGAGGCGATCCCAGAGAAGCTTGAGCTCAAGCAGGAAGTCTTCAAGGAGCTCGATGGCGTGGTCAAGCCCGGCGCGATCTTCGCCAGCAACACCTCGGGCTTCGTTATCGAAGAGGTGGCGCGCGACGTTTCGGAGTCGCGCAAACCGCTCTTCGCTGGCATGCACTTCTCGAACCCGGTGACCACGATGCGGATGTGCGAAGTGATCTACACGCCGCAGACGAGCGAGGACACGATTGCCGCCACGAAACAGATAGGCGAGGCGATGGGCAAGGTCATCTCGATGGTGAAGGACGCGCCGGGGACCTACGGCTTCCTCCTTAATCGCATCTTCGGCGCTGCCCGGCGCGAGGCCCTGGCGATTGTCGAAGCGGGCATCGCCACGCGTGAAGACATCGACAAGGCGATGATCACCGGCCGCAACTGGCCGGCCGGCTTCTTCG
>JBDUAL010000320.1:0-3372 GCA_040004685.1 Anaerolineaceae bacterium
CAGGTGGGGCACTACTTCAGCACTCACGTTTTCACGCTTGAAACGTTCGATCCGGCGTACAAGACGCATGCGCGCCATTTTCTCCTCAGCTCCGGGGTGCTGGAAGACCCGGTAACTGGAAGCGCGACCGGTGGAATGGCCGCCTACCTGTGGAAGTACGGACTTGTGCGCGAATCCCGCTACGCGGTCGAGCAGGGCCATCTGATGGGTCGTCCCGGCCACGTTGACGTTGAGGTCGAGGCAGAAGGTGAAGAGCCAACAGAGGTTCGCATAGCAGGGACGGCGATCACGGTGCTCAAGGGGACGATCACGGTCTGACGCGCACCGTGTGACCGCAGCGAATCGGCCGTGGTCTGGTAGGCTGAGAAGGTGAGCGACGAAGTGGATTTCGTGAACGCCGAACGGTTGCTGCGGGCAGCAGAATTCGAAGACTGCGAGCCCATCTGGTACTCCTCGAACTACGTCTATGCCGCGCGCTTGTGTTCCGGTGACAACGAAAGATTCGCCGCCGTCTATAAGCCGCTGAAGGGCGAAAGCCCACTCTGGGATTTTCCGGAAGGCGCCCTCTACAAGAAGGAAGTGGCAGCCTACGAACTTTCGCGGCTGCTCGGATGGCCGTTCGTTCCGCCGACAGTGGTCCGTGACGGCCCGCACGGTGTGGGTTCCGTGCAGGTATTCATCGCGCATGACCCGGAGGCGCACTTCTTCGTCCAGCGAGACGTTCCAGGACTTGTGCCTCAACTCCAACGCATGGCGGTCTTCGACGTAATCGCGAACAATGCCGACCGCAAGGGCGGTCACTGCCTGCTTGACGATGAGGGGACGATTTGGGGGATCGACCACGGGCTTTGCTTTCACCCCCAGTACAAATTGCGCTCGGTGATCTGGGACTGGGTAGACGAGCCGATTGCGGAAGAGTGGCTGGGCGATGTCAAGAGCGCAGGGGCAAAGCTGGAAGAGAGATCAGCTGAGGCGCGGCCGTTACTGGAACTGCTGACGACCGAGGAAGCGGCAGCGATGGGTAGACGGATCAAGACGTTGCTCAAGCAGCGCACGTTCCCTGGGCCCGGACCAAACCGGCACTACCCGTGGCCGCTGGTCTGAAGGGTTACCGCCTAACGGGTGACGAAAATTCTGCTCTGATTTCGCGCGGGACGATCTGCTTGCCGCAGGATGAGCAGGCGAGCATAGCTTCCGGGTTGTGACCGCACTCGTGGGTCAGAAGAACCGGCGGGCCGGCTTCGCCAGATGTGTACTTGTCTCCCCAGCGCATGAGCGAGATCAGGACGGGGTAGAGATCACGACCTTTTTCTGTCAGCCGATATTCGAAGCGCTTGGGGCGCTCCTGATAGAGCCGCCGTTCGAGGATGCCGTGATCGACCAGGCCCTGCAGTCGCGTCGCCAACACGTTTCGCGCAATGCCCAGCCGGCCTTGGAATTCGTCGAACCTGCGGACGCCGTTAAAGGCCTCGCGGACCACGAGCATGGTCCACCACTCACCGATGACCTCGAGGCTGCGCGCGACCGAACAGTCCATTTCGGCGAAGCTCGTGCGTTTCACCGCGTGAGTCTACCACGAGTCGCGGTATCAGTTGCATCAAAAAATGTGCGGAGGGTGAAGTTGAGGGGCTGTGACGCTAAGCTTGCCCAACCTCAATCTTTTTGGCCGGATCGCTTTTCGGTGCCGGCCCGGAGCACAGAATCATGTCCTACGACACCCGCCAGCACAGCCGCACCATGGTGGACGGCCCAGGCCGAGCCCCTGCACGCTCCTACCTCAAGTCGGTGGGCTTCAGCAGCGACGACCTGAAGAAGCCACTAGTCATGGTCGCGCACAGCTGGATCGGCACCATGCCCTGCAACTTCAATCAACGGGTGCTCGCTCAGCATGTCATGGCGGGCGTCCGGGCCGCGGGCGGCACGCCGATGGAAGTGAACACCATCTCGATCAGCGACGGCATCTCAATGGGAACCGAAGGGATGAAGGCCTCGCTCATCAGCCGTGAAATCATTGCTGATTCGATCGAACTTGTTGGCGTTGGGTACTCCTTCGATGCGGCTGTCGTGATCGTTGGCTGCGACAAGACGATTCCCGCCGGAGCGATGGCCCTGGCCCGGCTCAACCTCCCGGGTGTGGCACTCTACGGAGGCTCGATCGCCCCGGGGGTCTATCGCGGCCAGGACATCACCATCCAGGACGTATTCGAAGGGGTCGGCCAACATTCCGCCGGGAGCATCACAGACGAGGAGCTGGAAGCGATCGAGGACGCCGCTTGCCCTGGCGCGGGCGCCTGCGGCGCGCAGTACACGGCCAACACGATGGCTACTGTTCTCGAGTTCATGGGGCTGGCGCCGATGGGCAGCGGCACCGTTGGCGCAACCGACCCGCGCAAAGACAACGTGGGTTTTCGCGCCGGCGAACTGGTGATGGACGTCCTCAACCGAGGACTCAAGCCGCGCGACATCCTCACCCGTAAGGCGTTCGAAAACGGCATCGCCTGCGCTGCGGCCACCGGCGGCTCGACGAATGTGGTCTTGCACTTGATGGCGATCGCTCGCGAAGTTGGCGTTGACCTCAAGATCGACGACTTCGACGCCATCAGCGAACGCACGCCGTTGATCGGCGACCTGCGTCCCGGCGGGCGTTACGTTGCGCTCGACTGGGATCGGGCCGGGGGCACAAAGCTCCTGGCCAATCGCCTGGTCAATGCCGGCAAGCTCCACGGCGGCGAGATCACGGTCACGGGACGCACTATCGCCGAGGAAGCCGCCGAGGCGGTCGAAACGCCAGGGCAAGACGTGATAGTGCCGATTGCGACCCCTCTCAAGGCCACTGGTGGCCTGGTGATCCTGAAAGGCAACCTGGCCCCTGAAGGCTGCGTGATCAAGGTTGCCGGGCATGAGCGGCTTGAGCATCGCGGCCCGGCCCGCGTCTTCGAACGCGAGGAGGACGCGTTTGCGGCGGTTGCTGCCAACAGCATTCGACCTGGCGATGTGCTGGTGATTCGCTACGAAGGTCCGAAAGGCGGGCCGGGAATGCGCGAAATGCTCGGCGTCACTGCGGCTCTCGTCGGTGCAGGTCTTGGCGAATCGGTCGCACTGCTGACGGACGGCCGCTTTAGCGGCGCGACGCGGGGACTGATGGCCGGACACGTCGCCCCGGAGGCAGCCGTCGGCGGACCGATCGCGCTGATCCATGAAGGCGACACCATCTCCTTCGACATTTCCAACCGGCGGCTCGACGTAGAAGTGGACGAGGCAGAGATGGCGCTCAGGCGGGCCGGATGGACTGCTCCCGCGCAACGATACACGCGCGGCGTCTTTGCGAAGTACGCCGCGCTGTTTACGTCGGCTTCAGAAGGTGCGCTCACG
>JBDUAL010000321.1:0-3367 GCA_040004685.1 Anaerolineaceae bacterium
GCTCGCGAGCGGGGTGGTCTTGCGTCTGCCAGGTCGCAGAAGTACTATCGCCGCACGGAGGGAGTCAAAAAACGTGGTTCAACCTTACTTTGCGGAGAGAACTCGATGGAACTACTTCGCGATGCTTTTGAGCGTTTGCGCGAATTTTGCCGTCGCTGTGTTTTGCGGTTTTTATCTCGTGTTCCACTTCGACGCATCTGGCCTGACGTGGCTGCAGTTCCTCGGCGCGCTCCTGCTCGGGTATTTCTTCGCGGATTTCGCCTCGGGGCTCGTACATTGGGGAATCGACACCTGGTTCGATGAGCGCGTTGTGTTCGATCGCGCCGTGACGATCGCCCGTGAACATCACACCCATCCACAGAACATCTTTGGCTATGGATTTCTCGAGCATTCGACGCTGGGTTCAGCCCCCAGCGCTGTGGTCGTCGGCCTCGCGTCGCTCGTCACCGGATGGTTCCCGGTATCGCCCGTTGTTTACTCCCTGATGACCTGCTGGTGGGTTACATCGACGTGTCTGTTCTTCGGCACCTCGTTTCACAATCTGGGTCATCGACGGACGAACTCCCCGTTCATTCGGCTATTGCAGAAGCTGCACATCGTCATTACACCCCAGCATCACTTGGTGCATCACAGGAACGACCAGACGGTCCACTATTGCGTGATTAACGGCTGGGCGAACGGAATCTGCGACAGGTTCCAGGTGTGGCGTGGTCTTGAGTGGTTCGTACACGCGCTCACGGGAGCAGAGCCGCGGCAAGACGATCTTGAATGGCAGCGGCGCTTCAGGGAAACCGGCACTTTGACCCGCCCCAGTGCCAATTCGTCGCAGTCCAACGAAGTGCACACGGCCCGCGTTGGGCCGCCTGCACGCGAGCCGGCGGCCGGAACCTGACCGGGTCGGCGTCTTGGCCGCCGCGTTGGCGGTTTTGGCTGCTCGACACGAAATGCCGGTGGCGGCATAGTGTCGCCTCGTAACACGCGCCGGTACTCGCGTTTATCGGGGGGACGGCTGTACCAGGCGCGCTGGCGGAGTGCGAGATGGACGTCGAAGAGTGGTTGCGCGGCCTCGGTTTGGAGCAATACGCGACGAGCTTGCACGATCACGCGGTCGACGGCGCGCTTCTGACGCGGCTCACGAGCGACGATCTGAAGGACCTCGGTGTCGTCCTGGTCGGGCACCGCCGCAAGCTCCTTGAAGCCATTGCCGCGTTGCGCGAGGCCCAGTCCGCAGCGCGCACCGATCTCACCGAGGGGCCCAAGTTCGCGCCTCCCGAAGCCGACCGGCGCCAGCTCACGGTTTTGTGCTGCGACCTGGTGGGATCGACGGAACTTAACGCCCGCCTCGATCCAGAGGACATGAGCGAACTGCTTCGCGGCGTCCTGCACACGGTCGCCGCCTCAGTCGTGCGCTTTGGAGGATATGTCGCCAGATACATGGGCGATGGGGCGCTGATCTTCTTCGGATATCCGCAGGCACACGAAGACGACGCCGAACAGGCGGTAAGGGCCGGACTCGACCTCGTCGAAAAAGTACGCACGGTCGGCCAAGAACGCGGCATCGAACTGAACGTCCGGGTGGGAATCGCAACCAGTTCGGTCGTCGTCGGCGAACAGTTCGGGCAAGGACCCGCGCAGGAGCAGCCGGTCACCGGCGAGGCGCCATATCTCGCCAGCCGGCTGCAGGCGGTGGCTCAGCCGAATCGCGTGGTCATCGCTTCGGCGACGCGCAAACTGGCGGGTAACCTGTTCGACTTCGAGGCCCTTGATCCACAGATGCTCAAAGGCTTTGCGGAGCCCGTGCGCGCCTGGGCGGTGCTGCGCGAAAAGCCGCACACGATCCGGTTCGAGGCTTCGCGCTCCGAAGGCATCACGCCGCTGATCGGACGCAAGCACGAGCTGTCGATCATGTTCGATCGATGGCGCGCCGTCCGTGAGGGCGAAGCCCAGGTTTTGCTGCTGTCGGGGGAGCCGGGAATCGGCAAGTCGCGTCTGGCGCGGGCGCTTTGGGAGAAGCTCCGCGGACCGCGCTGCATCCCCGTCCGGTATCAGTGTTCGGCCCACCATGCCAATCAACCTTTCTTTCCGGCGATGGGGCAGATATGGCATGCGTCGGGATTTTCCCACGGCGAGTCGGCTGGGGCGCGCCTGGACAAGCTGGAGGCCGTGGTTGCCCAGTCACACCTGGACCCGGGTAGGACGATCCCCTGTCTGGCGGCGCTGTTTTCAATCCCGACCAACGGCCGCTACCCGACGCTCGACCTGCCTCCCAGCGAGATCAAGGCCCGGACCATCGAGACCTTGATAGCGCTGCTTGCCGGATTGTCCGACCGCGCTCCGGTGTTCTTTCTGCTGGAGGACGCCCACTGGATCGATCCGACCACGGTCGAACTGATCAGCCGGGGCTTCCGCGAACTGCGCCATCGCCGGGTCTTCTCGTTGATCACGTTTCGGCCCGAATTTATTCCCCCGTGGAGCGGCGCGGACAACGTCACCTCGCTGTCGCTCAATCGGCTGGGGCGGGCCGAGACACTTGCACTCATCGACACGCTGACCGACGGCAAGGCGCTGCCAGGCGAGGTCCTCGACCTGATCATCCAGAAGACCGATGGCGTGCCAATTTTCATCGAGGAGCTGACCAAAACCGTCATCGGGTCCGGATTCGTTCGCGAACAGGACGGGCAGTTCGTGGCCGAGGATCAGGCCCCCATCTTCGCCATTCCTTCAACGCTGCACGACTCGCTGATGGCGCGGCTGGATCGCCTTGCGCCGATAAAGGAAATCGCCCAGATCGGCGCGGCGATCGGCCGCGAGTTCTCATATCGATTGATGGCGGCCGTTGCACCGATGTCCTCGGGGGATCTTCAGGATGCGTTGGCGCAGCTGGTAGCGTCGGAACTGATCTCGGTACGTGGAGGGCCGCAGGATCCGGTCTATACATTCAAGCATGCCTTGATACAGGACACCGCGTATTCGTCGTTGCTGCGCAGCCGAAGAAGCCGCATCCATGCGGAAATCGCCGGCGCCTTGGCCGCGCAGTTCGCCGACCGCATCGAATCCGCCCCGGAAATCATCGCGCATCACTACAGCGAGGCCGGATTGGCGGAGCCCGCGGTGCGCCATTGGCTCAAGGCAGCCGAGCTCGCGCTCTCGCGCTCAGCCAATACCGAGGGCGCCCGCTATGCCGAAACTGGCGTGAAGTTGATCGAACGATTGCCGGAAGGGACCGACCGCCGGGAACTCGAGCTTGCGCTCCACGTCGCACGCGCCAATGCGGCACTGGCATTGAAGGGCTACACGGCTGCCGAAACGATCGAGATACTTTCCCTGGTGAAGCGGTTGCTCGAGTCCGGCATTGGCAGCGACATGC
>JBDUAL010000322.1:0-3347 GCA_040004685.1 Anaerolineaceae bacterium
GATAGTGTCTCAAAATCATCTGACAGCGCAAGCCCCTTCTCGTCGTAGTCGTTGTCGCTTTCAAGGCGTAACGTTCGGTCGTCCCACGTGCATCTGACATTGTTGTGCCAGGGCGATTGGTGAACTCTTCGGATATGTCATTCGCAGCCTGCGACCAGTTAAGCGGCGCGGGCATCTTCATTCCAGTGTCAAGCGAACAACTCAGACCGGATTGCCGACCAAACGGCCGGAGTTGGAAAGCCGCTCGGCTTTACTTCTTCAACCCCGCCTGCCAATTGACCACCACGGTTATCGACGCGTTGAAGGTTTGCTCCACGTGCACCGGGATCAGGAAGCGGCCATCCTTGGTGACGTCAAACCAGGGATCCATGCCCCTGGACAGGCGCACGTTGAAAAGTGGCTTCGCTACACCCACCTCGAATTTCGCTCCGCCCTTGACCTCGGCGGCCATCATTTTGCCGTCCGGGCTGACGAAGTAAAGCTCCTTGCCATCCCGGCTCCAGACCGAGCGCTCACCGCCGTTCGTTGAAACCGGCAACTTACCGCCGGGCGTGGGGAATGATTGCACGTAAATCTCATTGCGCTTGGACTCGTTCGAAGTGTAGGCCAGCCAGCGACCATCTGGCGATATTCTTCCGTATAGCTCGTCAAACTCCGTTAGCAGATAAGGAATCGGTGTCCCGCCGCCAGGCTTCTCCGGATTGAAGGACAAAACCCAGATGTCACGCAGCGTTTTCGGGTTCACCACTCTTAGGACGGCGTAACGGCCATCGGGGGACCAGTCTTCCACAACCGTGGGGTTCGGGGGCTCGCCCAAAGGCACGCTGAGAACCTCATCCTGGCCCGTCCCACTGGTTGCTCTCTTATACGGGCGTCCGATGCCGTCACGCAAAGAAAAGAACGAGAGAAAGCGGCCGTCCCGAGACCAAGCCGGATAACTCTTGCTCCCAGGACCGAAGGTGAACCGGGAAGTGGCGCTGCGAGCCAGATCGTGCAGCCAGATTTCCCTGAGACCCTGGTCTACCCGTTGCACCGCCACACTCTTGCCATCTGGAGAAATGGCGCCCCAGCTTAACGCGTTCGGCGCGCCGAGCACGCCGATCACCTTACCGGACCGATCGAACCAATTGAGGGTGGCCCCTGCTCCGCTCCGGCCCGACGTGTAGGTCAAGACGCCATTCTGAGAAATTGAGAACTGGTTTTGCGCCTGAGTAGCCTGAGAATCGACTTGATCGGCAACCGGAACCGCATCGTCGGCGAGTTCAAGCTTGTCCGCGTCAAAGCGTTGGGCCATCAATGTTCCGTCGCGCAGAAACAGCAGGTATCCCGGTGGACTGTACACAGCGTTGGAAACTGCGGCGATCAGCCGCTTCCGATCTTTGGATTCGATATCGGCAACATAAACGCCCCTTTCTTGAATATCGGGAGCCGTGTCCGTGTATAGGTAGTGACGGCCGTCCGGAAGGAACCAGGGAAAGCGATGGTCCCCGGCTCCCGAAGCCTTAATAGGAGCCGTCAACTCAGTGGGGCTGCCGCCCGCGGCCGGGACCCAAAACAGGCCCGTCCCAAATCTTCCCCAAAGGATGATGCCCTTCGTGCTCCATGTTCCTCCGCGGACCTGGCCGGTATCGCACAGAGTCAATGCCGGACCGCCCGCCAGATCAACTCGCTTCAATTTATCGTCGGCGGAGAATGCGATGGCGCGGCTATCTGGCGACCAGAAGGGATATTGGGCGCCACTGGTGCCGGGGAGCGCCCGGGCAGCGAGTGAATCCAAGTCGCGCACCCAGAGATCTTCCTTGCCATCCGTAGTTGCCACGAAGGCGAGACGGCGTCCGTCGGGGGAAACCGCCGGGATGCTGTACTGGTCGTTCAACTGCGCTTTTTCGGGAGACAGCACGGTCATCTTGAACAGGTGCGGCTGTTCCTTGATCTCGCGAAAATGAATGACGGAAACCGCCACTGCCGCCACTGTCATGACGGCCGCCAGGGCTAAGGGCCACCGATTCGTTTTTGTTGGTGTTGTGGTCGTTTCCACGAGCGGCGTGCGGAGATCGAGCACGACGTCATGCATGGAGTAGTAGCGGTCCTCGGGGTCCTTTGCCAGGCAACGGCGCACCGGCCGCTCTAACCACGCCGGTGTGAACGGCTTCATCGCCATCGGTGCGGGGTCTGCCGCGAGAATCGCCCCAAGCAGACTCGCATAACTCTTGCCCTGGAACGCCCTCCGGCCAGTCACCATTTCATAGAGCACCGCGCCGAACGCCCAGATGTCGCTGCGCGCGTCGGCCTCCTTGCCCTCGAACTGCTCCGGCGACATGTACTGCGGCGTTCCCATCACCGTGCCTTGGGGGGTGAGCGCGGCCGTAAGAGTCGCGTCGTCGGGTCCGGGCTCTGACGTCGATTTCGCCAAGCCGAAGTCGAGCACCTTCACGCCATCCCGCGTCAGCATGATGTTCTGCGGCTTGACGTCGCGATGGGTGACACCGGCCCGGTGTGCCCGGTCGAGCGCGTCGGCGATCTGCGTGGCCAACTTGAGTGCTTGATCGAGCGGGAGCGCCCCCTTGTTGATGCGGGCGGCCAGCGTCTCGCCCTCCAGATACTCCATCACCATGTAAACGACGCCATCCTGATTGCCGATGTCGTGGAGTGTGCAGATGTGCGGATGGTTCAGCGATGCGACAGCGCGGGCTTCGCGTTCGAAGCGCGCGCGCAGATCCTCCCGCGTGGCGATGTGTTCAGGCAGGACCTTGACCGCAACCGTGCGGTCGAGGCGAGTGTCGCGGGCCTTGTAGACTTCGCCCATTCCTCCAGCGCCGATTGGGGAGAGCACTTGGTAGGGGCCGAGTCTGTCGCCGGCGGATAGACGCATATTCGCGATCCAGCCCAGTTTATTCCATTGAACGTGATAACACCTGGATTGCGGGCAATCGCGGAAGTAATGCTCACGGGAGCCAACAACCGACAAAGCATCTATTGAGATTGGTTCCAGTATGAAGTTGCCGGATTTTGCGTGCGAGACTAGTACGGGACCGCTCCCTCCCGTCGTGGCTCCGCAACCATTTCCGGGCCGAGACCACGGAAGCGGCGCGCTTGGAGAAGCTCATGAAATCATTTCGCATCGCGGTTCTGCCCGGTGACGGGATCGGCCCCGAAGTCATCGCCGAAGGTCTCAAGATTCTGCGGATGGCGGAGGGCAAGCTCACGGACTTGCGTTTCGAACTGCCCGAATTCGCCGTGGGAGCGGGCGAGTATCTCCGCGGCGGAGATCCGCTGCCTCCCCAAACCTTCGAGGCTTGCAAAGCATGCGACGCGATTCTGCTCGGGGCCATGGGTCTGCCGGGCGT
>JBDUAL010000323.1:0-3347 GCA_040004685.1 Anaerolineaceae bacterium
GATCATCATGATGTCGCAGAACCGGCAATCGCAAAAAGATCGGCTGCGGGCGGACCTTGATTACGAGGTCAACCTGAAGAACGAGCTCGCGCTGACGGAAATCCGCAACCTGCTGCACGAGCAGCTGCACAAGATCCGCGAGAGCAAAGAGCGGATGCTGGATACCAGCTGCTCGGGGCTAATCTCGAGCCTCCCGCCTCTTTGCTCCCGCGTCGGCGGGAGGTGTAGCTCCGCCCGGTGCGTCCACGCGTGAATCCAATGGGAAGATGGCGACCGCCACACGACCGCTCGCTAAGCCACAGGGATTTCTCAACTCCGCTCCGATTGACTGGCGGAAATGTCCAGCCACCCGCCACGGCGATTCGCAGCCGTGGCGGGGTGGGAATCTCGACTCAGCTTGCTACGGCTCCACAATGACGGTCCCGGTCATCCCGAGTCCGTCGTGGAGGGCGCAGACATAAGGGAATGTTCCTGCGTTCGGGAAGGTGACGCGGAAGCGCGTCACTCCGAGCGGGGCCTGTTTCAGCCCGGTCCGCTCCTGCGGGGCTGCGACGATGAAGCCCGAATGCACGCTATCGGAAGGGGAAGCGACGGTGCCGTGCCGCGCCCCGTCCTGATCCACGGTCACGTTCGACGACGGCGGCACCGGATTTCCCTGCGGTCCCTGGCCGAAGGTGATGGTATGCGGAAGGACCGGATCGCGGTTAGTCCACTCGACGGTCTGGCCGGCGTGGATGGTGGTGGGATCATCGAGGAACCGAACGATCGAGGAGCTGTTTGCGCCTCCGGCAGTGGCTGAGGTTTCCCCGATGCCAGCGGTCACTTTAGTGGAAGGCTGGGCGGCGTGGTGCCTCGCATCGGTATCGGCCAGCAAATTTGCCCGGCGGATCGCTCCTTTCTCGTCGTAGAATCGCTGGTTATGAGGCAGCGGCTGCCCGGCGTCGTAGACATGCACGACGCCCGCCATGTTCTCGTGCACGAGGCAGGTGAGCTTGAAGTTGCCGGCGACGGGGAATTTGACCGTAAAGGTCTGCCCGCTAAGCACCGGCGGGGTGGTCACACAGGTGCTGCCATCGAAGGTGGCGTGATCGGAGGCGAAGCCGGGACAGCCGACCTGGAAGGGCGGCCGCACCTGGTTCTCTTTCAGGAAGGTGACGGTGTGAATCTCGCTGACGTTCGATCGCCAGGTGATGCTGTCGCCGGCGTGGATCCAGATTTCCGTGGGGAAGAAGGCCATCGCCTGGACGGCCTTGTCATCACTTTGGGCGCCGACTTCGGCGCGCCAATGCGCCTGGGCGCGGCCGACTTGCGGGACGAGCAGCACGAGGACGAGCAAGCCCCAGCGGTGAAGCGATGAGGAGGCGGGTCGATGACTGCGGGGGAGGAGGCGGGAGGGACGGTTCATATGCGATTCCTTTCACCCGGTGGGTGGGGTTGATCCTGCGTTGCAGGTCTGAAAGGGGGAAGAGACTACCGGGGGGAGGGTCCTCTCCGCATCCAGATCTGGACTACGGCCAGCTTGCGAGGGATGGCGGCGAGCTGTCAACGCTAAAATGTGACGTGCAAGGCGGTCGCCGACCCGTCGGCGGGTCGGCTTCAATCGAGGCGGGTGTAGATGCGAGTGTGTCAAGCGCCTGCCAGCGGTCCGAGACAGGTGCTTGGCACAAGCACTTCGACATCTCGCCCGACTCTGCTCCGGCGACGACCCGACAGCTCCGCATCAGCGGTAGTCTCATGGCCCCCTGGCGCGGGTGGTATCCGCGGTTGCGCCCGGAACACCGGGAATCGCCCGACGCAGCGAGGCGGCTAAAGATCAGCTGTAGCCACGGCGCTGCGTCGCCGTGGCAGGGCGCGTCATTTCACTGCGGATTCGCATCCGCTGCTACAATTGCGACGCGCCCCCGCTTAGCGAACGTTCGTTGCAACCTGGGTCGGTGCGCCGCTCAACTCCACCCGCGCGCTGACCTTTTGCAGGCCCGCGGTGAGCGCAGCGACTTGTTGCCTGAGCGCATCGCTCGACCGAGTCTGCTGCACGAGGGCGGATTCCAGCCCGGCTAGTTTCTGCTGTTGCTCCTGCACCACCTGGTGTTCTTCCTGCGCGGCGCATGCTTGTTCTTCGACCTTGCGATGCTCTTTCAGGAACTCATTCAGCAACATCGCGTTGATCGCTTCGTAGCGGACGGTGTTGACCTTTCCCTCGCTGTCGCGCACAACCAGATCGGCATTCACCTTCTCGACCTGTTCCGCCACTAGTCCGAATTGGGGAATTCCGTCAGGGTCCAACTCGGGTTTGTAACGGAACGTCACTGGCTCCAGCGCGAGGAGCGCTTCGCTCGCCTTGTCCATCGGCTTGATCTCGTCTTTGAAACGCGCGGAGGAAGTCATCGTCCCGAGATGCCCCATGGCATCGACCCGCACCGGCGAACCATTAGGCACCGTTGTCCCGAAGATCCCCTGGATGTAGGTCTTCTTCTGCACGCCCGCTTTCCCGATCCGGATCGCGTTCGACTCGCCCGCCTTCCCGGCCGCGCCGATGTCGATGTTATTGTTGCCGGTCGTCAGGTTCGAGCCAGCCAGGAAGCCGAGCGCGATGTTGCCGTCGCCGGTGGTGTTGTCTAGGAGCGCTTGAACGCCGGTAGCGGTGTTTTGGTTGCCGGAAGAGTTAATTCTAAGGGCGGAATAACCAGAGGCAGTGTTCTGAGAGCCGATGGTGTTGTTGTCGAGAGCTCCGAAGCCGGTGGCTACATTAAGGTTGCCAGTGGTATTAAAAGCGAGCGCCTCGTCGCCCATGGCGGTATTTCCGAAGCCGATCGTGTCAGCTGTGAGTGCATAGGCTCCACACGCTGTATTGGCATTACCGATGGTGCTAGCTAACAACGCCTCAAAGCCGATGGCCGTGTTGAAACCGCCAAAAGTATTCGCGTAGAGAGCAGAAGCACCGGTCGCGGTATTTCCCTGGCCTTCTATGTTACTGAAGAGAGCATTAATCCCGGTAGCAGTGTTCTCGTTCCCGGTAGTATTGCTGTGGAGTGAACCTCCGCCGCTGGCACTGTTCTGGGAGCCACTGGTGGTGGCGTGTAGGGCTTCGAAGCCGATCGCCACGTTATTAGTGCCCGTCGTCAGGCTGAAGAGCGCGTCGGTTCCCTCGGCTGTGTTTCCGCCCGCATAGCCGCCGTCCGGTGCTGGCGTGACTGCGCGCATGGTGGAGACGGTGGCGAGGGAAATAATCGCGACGCCTAGCACTGTACGAATTAGCCGCTTCGATTTCGAAATATTAGGCGAGGGGCGAGAGGCAAACAAGCCAAGGGACTGAATCATAGGAACTCCGTTCTGACCCGGTGGGTTTG
>JBDUAL010000017.1:0-11201 GCA_040004685.1 Anaerolineaceae bacterium
GGAGGTTCGGAGGCGACGTGGAGGCGAAAGCGAAGTGTTGAAGTTCGAAGTCTCCTACCGCGGGCTGATCGTAGTGGGGCTGGCCGTCCTTTCACTCTGGGCGCTCGTTCAACTCTGGCCCGTGGTACTCCTCGTTATCACTGCGTTCATTTTCATGGCGGCCCTGCTCCCGTACGTTGAATGGCTCTGCCGCCGCGGCATTCCGCGCGTCGGCGCAGTGCTCCTCATGCTTCTAGCCGTCCTTTCGATCGTCGGGGGCCTCCTCTCGATCGTCGTCCCGGCGGTCGTCGATGAGTTCCGTGACCTCAGGCAGAACTTACCCGAAGACGCCCGCAGGTTCGAAGATCTTGCCGCCGAACTTGGCTTTGACACCGAAAAGTGGGATCTTGAGGAGCGCGCGAGCGATATCGATTGGACGTCGCTCGTCTCTGGGCGGGCGGCCGTGGACTACGGTCAGAAGGTTGTTTTCGGCTTCGTTTCGGCGTTCACCGTGGTCGTCCTCACGGCCTATCTCCTCGTGGACACGCGGAGGCTAAACGCCTTTCTCTACAGGTTTGTCCCGCCGGGACGCGAGCCGGAGGTGGAGCACTTCTTACAGGCCTTGAACCGGGTGGTTGGCGGCTATGTGCGCGGCCAGATCATCACTTCGGTCATCATCGCTGTCTACACCATGGCCGTTCTGTTGGTCCTTGGCGTCCCCAACGCGGTGGCTTTCGGAGTGTTGGCGGGGTTCGCCGATATCATTCCGCTCGTCGGTGCGTTCATCTCGGTTGTTCCCGCTACGCTCGCCGCTTTCCAGGAGTCACCCACGAAGGCGCTCATCGCCCTTGGGGCGTTGCTCGCTTACCAGCAGTTCGAGGACCGCTTCCTTGTTCCGAGAATTTATGGCCAGACGCTCAACTTGCCGGCCCTGGTGGTGCTGCTAGCGGTGTTGATTGGTGGCGAACTGCTCGGTGTGCCTGGCATCCTCCTGGCCTTGCCCGCGGCTGCGGCGGGCCGCGTCTTCCTCGATTACTACCTCGACAGCCGCACCCCGGGGCTCAGTACGATGAGCGGCCCCACGTCCCAGGTCGGAGCACCTGATACTGAAAAAGCGGAGGCCTAACCGATGACACCAGAACGCGCCGTGGGCAAATGCGCCGAGAATCATCTCGGCTCTTACGGCTACCCAACGAGACCACCAGAGCCGTATCCGTTCTGCTCGCAGTGCGGCTGCCCAATGGTCTGGGCTTGCGCCCGCTGTTCGGCAGGGCTGCCCGATGACGGCGAAGAACTCATCGCCGCCCGGTTCTGCCGACACTGCGGGCAGGGTTACTTCGCCGATCCACCCACTGCCGAAGGCACCGATTAGCGGAACGGCGCGCTCGCCAGATCCAGGGTTTCGAGCTCTTCTTCAGTCAGCGCAAGCTCGAGCGCCGGTACCTGTTCCGCGAACTGCTCCGGCGTGTTCGCGCCAACGATTGACGCCGTGATCCCCGGCTGAGCCAACTGCCATGCAAGAGCTACCGCGCTCGCCGTCGCCTCGCGAGCCTCGGCAACCCCACGAACCGCGTCCAGCACAGCCCAACCATCGACCGTGAAGAATTGGCGTACGTTCCCGCTCCGTTGGCTCGCCACGCGAGGACCATCCTTGACGTATTTGCCCGTGAGAAAACCGCCCCCAAGCGGGCTGTAGGGGATGACGCCCATGCTGTGGCGAATGCAGAACTGTTGCGGCCCGTCTTCGAACTCCTTCCGGTGAACAAGGCTGTGGTGCGGCTGAAGGCTCTCGAAGCGGGGAAGCTTGTACGCTTTCGCAACGTTTAGCGCCTCCTCCATACGGGCCACCGGAAAGTTCGAAACGCCGACGTGGCGCACTTTGCCAGCCCGGATCAACTCTTCGAACGCGCCCAACGTCTCCTCGATCGGCGTCGCCTCATCGAACCAGTGGCACTGGTAGAGGTCGATATAGTCGGTTTGTAGGCGGCGGAGGCTTTCTTCGACCGCGCGCATGACATGAGAGCGGCTAAGCCCTTCGCCGTCCGCTCCCGCCCACATCGGACCGCGCAGCTTTGTCGCGATGACAACCGAATCGCGGTTGCCACGCGCTTGCATCCATCGCCCGATGATTGCTTCGCTCTCGCCACCGTGGTGATCCTGCACCCAGTTCGAATAGATGTCCGCCGTATCAATGAAGTTACCGCCCGCGTCACTGAACGCGTCCATCACCGCGAACGATTGCGCTTCATCGGCGGTCCAGCCGAACTGCATGGAGCCCAGGCAAAGCCGAGAAACGTGAACGCCAGTAGAGCCGAGGGTGGTCATCTGCATTGGGATAGTTTGGCGCACGGGGCCCAGCGTCGCACCCCACTCGTCAGCGTGAGCCAGCCCTTTTTGCGTTTGTGGCCCATCAGTGGTTCACTCCACCCGTGTTTTCGAGCGTACTGGTAGCCAACCGCGGCGAGATCGCCGTTCGAATCCTCCGTACGCTGCGGCGGTTGGGCATACGCTCCGTCGTTGTCGCCTCGATTCCTGATCGCCAGAGTCTCGCCGTACGCAGCGCTGACGCCTTCGTGCTGCTCGAAGGTTACTCGGCCGCGGAAACCTACCTAGATATTGACGCCGTCGTCGCCGCCGCCCGTTCGCAGGGCTGCGAGGCCATACACCCTGGCTACGGATTCCTCAGCGAACGCGCCGATTTCGGGGACCGTTGCGCCGCCGAAGGGATCGTTTTCGTGGGCCCGCCCCCGCATGTTCTGCGAGGCGTGGGCGACAAATCAGCAGCGCGACAGCTGGCACAAGCGAACCAGGTTCCGGTGGCGCCCGGTTGGGACGGCGGTGATGACGCTGGGACGCTGGCGCGCGAAGCTGCTCGCATCGGGTTCCCGGTGATGCTCAAGGCGCGCGGCGGCGGCGGTGGCCGCGGGATACGCGAAGTTTTCGCGTCGGACGAACTCCCGGCCGCGATAGAGAGCGCGCGGCGGGAAGTGCTGGCCGCGTTCGGCGATTCCGGACTGCTCGTCGAGAAGCTGGTCAGCGGCGCCCACCACGTTGAAGTCCAGGTGTTGGCGGATGCACGCGGCAACGTCATCCACCTTGGCGAGCGGGACTGCTCGGTCCAGCGCCGACACCAAAAGTTGATAGAGGAGTCGCCCAGCCCGGTGGTTGATGGCGCCCTCCGCGCCAAGCTCACCAGTTCAGCCCTGCGCCTCGCGCGGGCGATCGGCTACGTGAACGCGGGAACGTTCGAGTTCCTGGTCGCCGCCCCAGACGCCGGAGGCACCCGACCCTTCTATTTTCTTGAAGTGAACCCCCGGCTCCAGGTGGAACATCCCGTCACGGAGATGGTCACCGGCCTCGATCTCGTTGAACTTCAACTCCGCGTCGCCGCCGGCGAACCGCTTCCGATCTCCCAGGAAGACGTGGAGTTTCGCGGGCACGCGATCGAGTTCCGAATCAACGCCGAGGACCCTCGCGACGGCTTCCGCCCCAGCACCGGACGTATCCGTTCGATCGATGAAGGTACGAAGAGGTTTGATACGGGGTTCGCGGAAGGCGACGCGATACCTGCGCAGTACGACTCCCTGATCGCGAAGGCGGTGGTTCACGGCAGTTCCCGCGACCACGCGCTGGCGATTGCCGAAGACGACCTCGCCCACTGCTCCACCGCGGGAATTCACACAAACGTGCAACTCCACCGTGCGATTATCGCTTCGCACACGTTCGCCGCCGGCAACGCCACCGTTGATTGGCTCGAAGATGCGCTGCCCTCGCTCCTGGAAGCGCGGTTCGTCGCGGAAGCGGCTTGGACGGCCGCAGCCGCTACCCTCGCCGCAATCTCCACGGCGCCCGGCAGAACGCCCTTTGCTTCAGCCGCCTGGATTGGCGCCGGTGCGAGGACCATCTGGCTTAGCAACGGTGAAGAGACGCGCCGGTTGGAGATACCTCGGGCCGCGCCCGATGCGGGGACCGTCAAAGGTTCGGCTGCGGGCGCGATCTACCGCCTTACCTCCAAGCGCGCCGGGAAGTTCACCGTTCAGGTCGGAGACCCGGCGGTGGAATTCGGCGTCAACACCTACCGCGTGGCGCACGGCAACCTCCAGGTGTCCGAGTCGGGGCCGGATGCCTCCGAAGTGTGGCTTTTCACACTGGCGCCACCGCCAGCTCTTCCTCGCCGCGCACAAGCTACCACCGCCGGGGCGACAGTGGTGGTCGCTCCGCTCGCGGGGACAATCGCTGCCGTCCGGGTTTCCGTGGGCGACGTCGTCGAGCCAGGGCAGGCGCTCGTTCTGCTTGAGGCCATGAAGATGGAACACCGCGTGACCGCGCCGGCCGCGGGTGTTGTCAAAGCGGTGAACGTCGCAGACCGGGACGTGGTTCGTGAGGGTGATGTGCTGGTTGAGCTGGCTTGAGAGCCTACAGCCCCTTCCACGCTTCGATCCGCTTCAACCCCTCTTCCATGCGATCGTCCGGAGTGGTCACCGAGAGCCGGATGTAGCCTTCGCCGTTCAATCCGTAGCCCCGGCCCGGCGTCACCACCACTGAGCAGTCTTCGATCAGCCGCGCCGCGTAGTTGGCGCTGGTCACCCCCTCGGGGAGCTTCGCCCAGATATAGAGCGAGGCCCTCGGCAGATCGACTTCGAGGCCCGTTCTACGCAGCACTTCGACCATGCGGTCGCGCCGCCGCTGATAGATGGCGTTGTGCTCGTCAATGCAGTCTTGCGGGCCGTAGACGGCCTCGATTGCCATCCGCTGGATCGCCTGCGGGATGCCGCTGTCGATGTTCGATTTCACCCGCATTAGGGCGTCCACCATCTGGGCGTTGCCAACCACCATGCCGATTCGCCAGCCCGTCATGTTGTAGATCTTCGACCAACTGTTGAACTCCACAGCCACATCGCGCGCACCAGGTACCTGGAAGATCGACATCGGTTTGTATCCATCGTAGGCAACGTCGCAGTACGGATTGTCATGCATGATCGCGACGTCGTACCGCTTCGCCCAGGAAACGGCGCGTTCGAAGAAATCGAGATCCGCCACGGCTCCCGTCGGGTTGTTCGGGTAGTTGAGCCAGATCAGCTTCGCCTTCGTCGCGACATCCGCCGGGATCTTATCGAAATCAGGCTTCCAGCCGCCCTCACGAGTGCATGGAATCTTGTAGCTTTCACCGCCCGCGAACATCGTTCCCACTTCGTAAACGGGGTAACCGGGGTCTGGAACGAGTGCGATATCGCCAGGATCGATGAAGCAGAGCGCCATATGGCCAATACCCTCTTTCGAGCCGATCAGCGGAAGCGCCTCCTTCTGCGGGTCGAACTTCACTTCGAACCGCCTCTCATACCAATCGGAGATCGACTGGCGAAGCTCGGGCAGGCCCTCCGATTCAGGATAGCGGTGGTTCGTCGGTTCGTCGGCCGCCTTGTGCAGCGCAGCCAGGATGTGTGGCGGGGTCGGCAAGTCCGGGTCGCCGATACCGAAGGTGACCACGTCGTGGCCCTGGGCTCTCTTAGCCGCGATCTTCTTGGAGATTTCGGCAAACAGATACGGCGGGAGTGACTCGACGCGCTTGGCGAGCTGCATAGCTACATCCTGCTGGGTTAGTTCTGGTGGTGCTGCTGCCGGAATCGGCGGTGGGTGCGAATCGTTTCCGTCCCCATCGGCACGATGCTAATCGTACCATCAACCTCCAGCACCGCCATCTTCACGTTTTTCAGCGTCTCAATGCCGTGCTCGCGAATTGCCTGTTCCAGTTCGTCCATGTCTATCTGCTCGTCGGCGATCGCTCTCGGGATCACCTTTCCGTCGGATATCAGCACGGTCGGCTGGCCCTCGAGCGCCCGTCGCAAACCGGGGATTCGGTCGCGCGACCGGGCCACTACTATGTTTGCCCCCAGCAGTACGCCCGCTGAGATTAGCCCGCCAAGGAGCGACGTATCAGGGCCAACCATAGCGTTCTGTACCGCGTTCGCGATAAGCAGAATGACCACCAGGTCGAACGGCGCCATCTGGCCAATCTGGCGCTTCCCAGTCAGCCGCAAGCCCACCAGAAGCGCGGCGTACACAACCGCGCTGCGAATCACGATCTCCCACCAATCGGTGCCGAGGTCGAACAATCAGCTGGTCTCCCAGCTAATCAGCATTTCGCGGGAAGGAAGACGCCAGCGTGGGATAAACCCCTCCGCTGAAGGCGCATAGAGTTCGTCAAAGTGCGCGCGGATTATCTCGGCCGCTCCCGGCACGTCGTTCCCAGCTGCCACATCGACAGCCAGCTTGACCGCGTCGTCGATGGTGGGTGGCCGCATACGAGCTGACCGAAATTCGTCGGGCAGCACGCGGATTTCTGGAAGCACCCCTATTTCCCAGAGAACGGGAAGCAGCTCGCGATGAGTAGGCGCGAGGGCCTGCGGCACGCCATGAACCAGTTCGAAAACGCGCGCGGCATCGTTTGGTGGCGGCGTGCTCCACACGCTGATGATCACCTTCTTCCGCGCCGCAGTCGTAAGGGCCGAAATGAACGGCACGATATCGCTAACGAAGTAAGTCACGTTGGCCACCAGCACAACGTCGCCCTCAATTCCCTTCGCCCGGCCGGGCCAGTCGGCGTCGATGCACTCAGCATTCGTGATACCAGCTTCTGCGGCGGAACCGTCGAATTCCGCTCGCATCGCCGCCGAGGGTTCGACGTTGACAACCCTGGCGCAATTGAGGGCTATCGGAAGGCTCACACGGCCTGCCCCTCCGCCCACATCGACAACCACGTCGTCCGCCCCAATAAACGCTGCCACCGCGGCTGTATTCGCCTCAAGCTTCCGGCGCGGATCTAGCCGAAACATCGCGGCGCGTGATGCCCAGCGGTCACTGCCCGGCGCAGTCAATCGGGCTGCTTGCTGATTGGCGGCGAGAACAAGGGCGGAATAGGCTTCGGCGGCGGTGGGCATGCGTGGCTACTCCTGGCGCGTGATCCAACCGTTGCGGCGCATACGGAGGTTACTTCTTTCGTTGGCTGGTAGCGAACCTACTCCCACGCGGGGCTTCAGCCCTCCAGCCACTCACCATCCATCACGCGCGTGGCCGGACCGCTCATGAACACCGAACCCTCGCCGTCCCACTCGAGCGTGAGGTCGCCGCCGGGCAGTGAGTCGATGATCCTGTCGCCCGTGAAGCCCCGCAGCCGCGACGCGGCGCAGACGGCAGTCGCGCTGGTGCCTGAGGCCAGGGTGATCCCCGAACCTCGCTCCCAAACGCGGTGCTTCACGTGGTCGCGGTCCAGCACTTGCACGACTTGGAAGTTCGTCCGCCGGGGGAAAAGCGGGTGCTTCTCCACCAGCGGTCCGATGCGTTCGAGGGGGAACCCGGCGGGATCTGAGTCAACGTAGTGAATCGCGTGCGGGTTGCCGACTGAGACCAGCGTCAGCTTGAGGTCGACACCGCCAACCGTTAGCGGCAGATCAATCACCGGCGCCGGACCTTCGACGTTGGCAGGCAGCGACGCCGGGTCGAAACTCGGCGGGCCCATATCCACACGCGCACCGACGATTACGGCGCCTTCGCGGAAGAGTTCAAGCGTCTTCATTCCCGCCAGCGTCTCAACGGTCACGAACTCCTTGTCGTTCGAGACCAGGCCCTCTTCGACGGCGAACTTGACGACGCAGCGGATGCCGTTGCCGCACATCTCCGCTTCGGATCCGTCGGCGTTGAACATCCGCATCTTCATGTCGGCGACCCTCGAAGGGAGCGCTAGGATGAGCCCGTCGCTGCCGATGCCGAAGTGGCGTTCGCTCACGCGCCGGGAGATGTCCGGCCAGTCCATTTCGCGCTCGGGGATAACGTAGATGTAGTCGTTCCCGAGGCCGTGCATCTTCGTAACCCGCATGATGCCAGTCTACCAGAGACGAGTCGCCTGGTTAGCGACGAAGACGAGTGGCCAACTAGAATATCCTGCGTGACAGCCGAATTAGATGTCGAGACAGGGCGGGCGCGCGCGACCGAAATCTGCTCGGTGTTCCCGGAGGTCGAAGTCTTCTCGTACAACGGCCAACACACAGGATTCAAGGTGCGGGGCAAAGCGTTTGCTTATTACCAGGTGGACCACCACGGCGATGGACGGATCTCGATGGCGGTGCGCCTGACTCGAGAAGACCAGGCGGCACTCGTTTCATCCGATCCCGGGCGGGTCTCGATTTCGCCTTACGTCGGCCGCTACGGCTGGGTCGATATCGACCTCCAGTCCCGCCCGGTAGACTGGGACGAAATAGCGGGATTCGCGCGCGACAGCTACGGAATCGTTGCGCCGAAGAGCCTCGCGAAGTTGGTCGCTAATGATTAAGCGACACGTCTCTGCGCGGCGGCGCCCGGTATAATCGGCTCGTGCCCAAAACTGCTGGTAAGCCGCGTCTCGTTATCCTCGATTCCCACGGCATCCTCTTTCGTGCCTTCTTTGCGCTCGGCTCCGTGCCCAACCCGCTCGTCAGCTCCAAGGGCGAACCCACGTACGCAACCTACGGGTACGCCGAATCGCTCCTGCGCGTCCTGGAAGTGTTGGAGCCCACACACATCGTCGCGGCCTGGGACATGGGTGGAAAGACTTTCCGCCACGAAGCGAGCGACGCCTACAAAGCGACTCGCCGACCCACGCCTCCGGACCTGCTCCCCCAGATGGCGCGCGTCCGCGAGATGCTTGAAACGTTCAACATTCCGATCTTCGAGATGGCCGGCTTCGAGGCGGATGACCTCGCCGGCACCCTCGCGAATCGTGCGTCCGAGCAGAACGTCGAAACGTGGATCGTCACGCTTGACACGGATCTCGTGCAGCTGATTGGCCCGAATATCAACCTCTTCATGTTCCGCCCATACCAGCGTGATGTGGTCATGTACGACGAGGCGAAAGCGGCTGAACGCTACGGCTTCAGCCCGATCTTCATGATCGATTACAAGGCCCTCAAGGGGGACACGAGCGACAACGTCGAGGGGATCAAGGGCATCGGCGAGAAGACGGCAACCGACCTCATCCGCCAATTCGGCGGTGTCGCTGCGATCTATGAAAATATCGAACTGACGAAGGGCGCGGTCAAACAGAAGCTGCTCGACGGCCGCGAACGCGCCTTTGAAAACCTCGGCCTCGTAACCATCCACACCGATCTGCCTGTCGAATTCAAACTCGATGACTGCCGAGTGAAGGACTACGACCGTAACAAGGTGATGGACCTCTTCCGCGAACTGGAGTTCCGCAGCCTGATTGCACGCCTCCCTGAATCGATCGGCGGGGTTACCTCCGCACCCGCCGAGCCGGAAGAGCCGCCGCTCGCAGTCCACTACACGACCGTGACGGACGATACCGCCCTCGCTTCGCTGGTGATCGCGTTACACGGTGCGGGCGCGTTCGGGTTTTCGGCACTATCCACGGCGGGCGATACGTCATCGCCGATGCTCCTGGGCCTGGCCTTTTCCACAGCGCCGGGCAAGGCCTGGTACGTCCCCGTGGGGCACGCGCCCCGCCTCGATGCAGAAACCCCGCAGCTCAAACTTGAGACCGTTCGCGACACGCTGGGGCCGCTGCTCTCCGATGCCTCTCTGCGCGTCACCACGTACGGCACGAAGTACCTGATGCACCAACTCGAAGCCTGCGGTATGCGCCTCGACGGCGACGAGTTCGACGTCTCGATTGGCGCATTCCTCCTGGGGGAGACCTCCCAGAACCTCGGGGCACTCGTGAATGAGCGCTTGGGCACCGAGCTCGTCGCACTGCAAGTCCTCACAGGGAGCGGGCGCAAGATGGTGTCGCTCGCCCAGGTGGACGTCGAGAAAGTCGCCCAGTATGCGTGCCAGCAGGCTGAAATGCTTTTGCGCATTCGGCCCCAACTCGAAGAACAGCTGAACGAACGCGGCCAGTGGCCTCTCTTCGCCGAGATGGAACTGCCCCTCATGCCCGTGCTTTACCGCATGGAGCGCATCGGCATAGCCGTGGATGTGGAGGTGCTTCACGACCTCTCGAAGACGATGACTATCGAAATCGACCGGGCCGAGCGCGAGATCTACGCCCTCGTTGGCCACGAATTCAACATTGGTAGCCCACAGCAATTGAGCGACATCCTCTTCAAGGAGATGGGCCTGCCCAAAAGCCGCAAGACGACCCAGGGCTACAGCACCGACCAGCGCGCGTTAGAGGCTTTGCGCCCGATCACGCCGATCATCGACCTGATCTTCGAGTACCGCGGCCTCACAAAACTGAAGTCCACCTACACCGACTCGTTGCCGCTGACGCTCGCCGAAGATGGACGCATTCATACGGATTTCCAACAGACCATCGCCTCTACCGGTCGGCTCAGCAGTACGAACCCCAACCTCCAGAACATCCCGGTGCGCACGGACCAGGGCCGCGATATTCGCCGCGCGTTCGTCGCTTCGCACTTCGAAGACCCGTGGTTCGTGGCCGCGGACTACTCGCAGATCGAACTGCGCGTCCTCGCCGAAGTGACGAACGATAAGGGTTTGATCGACGCGTTCTTGGCCGACCAAGACATCCACAAGGCCACCGCCGCCACGGTCTACGGCGTTCTCCCGGAAGATGTCACGCGCCAAATGCGGGACACAGCCAAAATGGTGAACTTTGGTATTGCATACGGTATGGGGGAGTTTGGCCTCAGTAGTCGCACAGGGATGTCACGCGAAGAATCCGAAGCGTTCATCGCGGGTTACTACAGCAACTTCCCGGGCATTGCGGAGTGGCAGAAAAAGACGCTGGCCTTCACCCACGAGACGGGCTATGCCGCCACGCTGTTTGGGCGCCGCCGCTACCTTCCCGCTATCCGCAGCACGAACTTCCAGGTTCGCAGCGCGGCCGAACGCGAAGCGATCAACATGCCGATCCAGGGGACGGCCGCCGACATCATCAAAGTGGCGATGATCCGCATCGACGCCGAGATGCGCGAACGCCACCTCAAGAGCCGGATGATCCTTCAGGTACACGACGAACTGATCTTCGAATGCCCGGCGGACGAACGCGAAGCGATCCGCGATATCGCACTTCGCCTTATGCCCGCCAGCATCGAAATGAAAGTGCCGCTCAAGGTGGACATCAAGCAGGGCCGCAACTGGGGCGAAATGAAGTAGCTGGGTGCGCTCAGCGAGTCGAAAGTGGCCCTGGCTGGGGACGGAGGAGTCGAACCCCCACATACAGTTCCAGAAACTGCTGTCCTACCATTAGACGAGTCCCCAGCGAGGAG
>JBDUAL010000324.1:0-3311 GCA_040004685.1 Anaerolineaceae bacterium
AAGGCCATACGGATGCGTAAACGCCGCCGCTCCCGCCACCGTGCGGGAAGTGCTCCCCTGCCCGAAGCGTCCGAACTGCCCTTGCGCCAGCCCGCGATAGGCCACAGCAATGTCGCAATACCCGGCAGCCACCGCCGCCGCCGCATTCGCTACAGCACCGGACCCACCCCCGCCGCCTCCGCCCCAGAACATATTGCTAAAGGCCACCTGCTTCATGCCCAACGCCGCCGCCAGGTGCGCCGGGTCGTTGCGGTCGTTGCTGAACGACGCGAAGCCATCGATGTCGCGGACGTCCATGCCAGCGTCGTCCGCTGCCATCTGGATCGCGTCCAGGGTCATCCTGAACTCTGGGTCGGGAGCGGCGCCGCGCTTGTAATAGCGAGTCTCGCCAAGCCCAACAATGGCCGTCCGCCCGCGGATGGTCTGGTCAGTCATCTTCGAACCTCAGCGTCCGCCCGTCATGGCCGCATCATACAGCGGCTTACGGCCCTCATCCTCCCTTCGCACCCCACCGAGCAGACGGAAGTTAGGCAAGCGAAGCTTACAGGTTGACACATGCCCGCCGCCATCCTGAGGCTGAATCGCGTCTCCACATCGCCCGCCGCTTCTAGGAAGCGTATGTCCCAGGGTCCGTGTTCAGATTCAGTGCCCGCCAAGCCGGATCACCGGGCTGAGCTCCGAGTGGGAGCGCACCACCTGTTCGGAGGTGTAGGTGCGCGCGTAGCGCTGGGTCATCGTCAGGTCCGAATGGCCGAGCAACATCTGCACATCGATTTCATGCGCGCCGGACTCGATCGCCCAGGTAGCGAAGGTGTGACGGAAGCCAGGGCGTACT
The DNA here is from genome assembly GCA_040004685.1 of Anaerolineaceae bacterium. GTDB lineage: Bacteria > Chloroflexota > Dehalococcoidia > Tepidiformales > Tepidiformaceae > PNKC01. The sequence goes on from JBDUAL010000324.1 coordinate 836, forward strand.
CCGCGGCCGTATCGGGCAAGCCGAGGCCAGCGCCGCCCCTGCAGAAGTCGCGCAGGGAGTTGGCGTAGCTGCTCTGGGTGTTGGTTGTCTTGCCTTCGACTTCGATCGCGGCGAGGTGGCGATCTGATCGTCCAGCAAAGCCATGCGTGTCTCCTTGAGGCCGTTGGCCCGCACACATCAGTCACTCGTTCCGGCCACGAAAGCAAGCGCCGTCCCCGCCGCTTGACTTGTTGGGGCCGGCGAGTGAGATGTGTTCATCGACCAAGAAGGAGGTCGAGAAGAGCATGGCGATCACGAACAGGAACTGGTAGCGGGGACGAAACTGGTGGGCATGTATAAGGGCGAGCAGCACTCCGTCCTTGTCGTCGGGGATGGAGGCACGGGCTTTGGCTACGAGCTGCACAACGGCACGATCTACAAGAGCTTGAGCGCGGCCGGGTCGGCGGTGATGGACGGCAGCTCGTGCAACGGTTGGCGCTTTTGGGGCGTTGAGGGGCGACGAGGCGGAGAACCCAAGGGCGGAGCCGAAGAAGAGTGCGTTGATCGGCAAGCTGCTGATTCGTCGATGTGCTGCGTCGTCAGAAATACCGTAGTCCCCTGGTCTCGCAGTTCGTGCAGGTATTCCCAGAACTTCGCGCGAAGGACGGGATCCAGACCGGAAGTTGAGCAGTTAGCGGGGAACATCTCGGGAAGGATGCAGCGGCGGCTTTCGCTCGCCTGCGCCCTCTTCCACAAGCAAACAGCAAGCCCTTCACCGCTACGCACCGGATGAGGCGGCGACCGATGCGTAGCGCGTAGGCGTGGGCGGTGTTTGGTTCGCAACGAAGCTGGGACGGCCACCAGTTCCACTACCCCCGTCTCCTCCCCAGCGACAACGGCCACTAGCGGAAAATCCGTCTCGGGCCGACTGCAACGGATCCGCTAGCGCCTCGCCCTGCCTCGTTGCGCTTTGCGGACCCGGGCGCAGGTACCTTCGAGAGCATCCAAATCGGAGGTACGGCAAGTGTTTCTCATTCTTCTATTGCTCTTGGGCATTCTGCTGTTCGGTGGGCTTGGCCTGTTTGTGGCAAAGGTCTTCTTCGTCGGCCTACTACTCGTGTTCCTCGCGGGCCTCATTGGCGGCGGGTCCGTGCTGCGGCGCCACTGACGCAGCGCCTGCCCGAAAAGTCGGCACCACACGAGGTTCGGCAATTGGTCCAGCACACTCCGTAGAGCCCGCGCGGCCCGGCCGTGAACCTTCCCTGGTGCCCAGCTCGGCCGACCATTGCGCCATCAGCGCGTATCCCATACGAGCGGTGCTCCGCTCGTCTTAAAGGAATCGAACACTGTGGCTGACACAAAGCCGGCCCGTCGCGAGACCGCCCCGCCGTTGTCCAAGTCGGTACCTTCGACGCTTATCCCGCTCTACGACGTTTTCGTAGTAGGTGGTGGTCCGGCCGGCCTGAGCGCCGCGCTACAGCTCGCCCGATTCAATCGACAGGTGCTGGTTTTCGATACCGGTCAAGGCCGGTCAACGTTTCAGCAAGTCACCGAAAATTACCTCGGCTTCCCCGGCGGAATCGCCGCCCGCGATTTCCGCAACCTCGCCCGCGCCCAAGTGCTACGCTACCCGGTCGCCTTCGTGGAGGAAGGCGTGACACGGCTCGACCTCGACGAGCGCGGATTCGCCGCGACCACAGACCAGGGATCACAGCTTTATGCGCGAACCGTCATCCTTGCCACCGGCGTAAAGGACCATTTCCCAGAGTTTCCGCTCTGGGAATCGTACGTCGGCCGGTCGGTGTTCTGGTGCATCGTCTGCGACGGCTACAGCACGCGAGGCAAGCGGCTCGTGCTCGTGGGCAACGACGACGAAGCTGCGGTTACGGCGCTGCAGTTCCTCCAGTTCACGACCAGCGTCTTAGTGCTGACCAACGACGCGAGGTGCGCCGTGAGCGCCAAGATGCAGGCACGGCTTCACGAACACAAGATCCCCCTGGTCAAGAGCGAAATGGCCGGGCTCCATGGCCGCGACGGAGTGCTTCTTGCCGTCGAACTGCGCGACGGCCAGCACATCTCGGCTGACTTCCTCTTCAGCCTGCAGGGCAGCACACCGAACAGCCAGCTCGCCATAACGCTCGGCGCCAAGACGTCCGCGACGGGCTTCATCGTCGTCGATGTCGAGCAGCACACCTCCGTACCGGGACTCTTCGCGGCCGGCGACGTGACGCGCATCCACGCCCACCAGGTGGCAACCGCCACCCACGAGGGTCTGACGGCCGCAACCGCCGCTCAGTACTTCCTCTACGAACCCTGGCAGCACGCGCCGCAGCGCGGCTCGTAGCGCCTTGGAGGTTCGTACGTCCTGTTCGGCACGCGGGTGGTCCCCTAGAACTCCAACAGCTGCGGCCGCAATTGACGTCGCAGCAAGACCCAGGGCAACGCCTGGTACCTGCCATCGCTGAGCCCAATCAGCGAGCGGCTTCCTCCCGTTCGA
>JBDUAL010000325.1:0-3291 GCA_040004685.1 Anaerolineaceae bacterium
GCAGCACTTCCCGAAGCTCGCGCACACCCCCATCCGCGTCTGGTCCGCCTAACGGGCTGCGCGTCAGCGGCACGCGCCTGCGGCCGACGGCCTTGCCAGCGCACCGAGCAAAAACACCAAGCAGAAGTGCCGCGCGTGTCCGCTGCAAGCGCGGGTTAGGCGACGAGCACGACTTGATTCGCGACAGGGGTACTGTAGTTGCTGACCGAATGCGACGAGGCGCGCCCAACTCGCGCAACTGCGGTGCCCTGGACGGCGATGGCTCCACGCCACACTCCCCACTTCGCGTGTCGCCTAACGGCTGGCGGCTCAGCGGCGCCGCAGGCGTCCGCTGCAGCCGCGGGTTAGGCGGCTTCACACTATTCAAGCGCAACTCCGCAATTAGGACAGAAATTGGGGCTTCGGACGCTCTCTGGCCGAGACACCGGCTGCAGGCCGGACAGCGCCAGTTCCAGATCGTGAAGATAAGCATCGCCGCTACGATGATCAGGACGACCGCTGTGAAGGAGCCCGACTTCGTCCACGGCGATTCACGATACCGCGCGAACATGAGTAGCAAACCCCAGACGATGATCGCGACTCCTGGAACTGCGAGTCGCCTCCTGCAAGGAATTGCAAACATGCGCTTGATCTCAGCCGATCGATCCACCGTCTCTCCGTCTCTCAGAGAATTCATTGGCCAGCCGCCTAACGGCTGGCGGCTCAGCGGCGCCGGAAGTTTACGTCGCTGGGCTCGGCCTCCGCGATTGCGCTCCTTGCCGGAATCGTTCGGAATCACTCTGCCATCAGCCGCTTCACGTTTTCGATAAACAGCTCGCAGAATGGACGCCGTAGGGCCTCTTTGGCCGCCGGGCCCGCGTCCCTGAATTGGATGTACGCCCGTGAAGAAGCATCGAACTTTGGCCACAGCGGTAATTGGCCGCCGTTGGGATTACCCGTCTTTGCAAAATTGGTCCAGTATTGCTGCATTGCATCGGAGATTTGCGTGTCCACCTCAGTGGCCCTGGCGGGCGGACCCACACCATACACTCCCTGGTCGAGCGTCCCAAACACGTGAGAGAGTTCCGATGCGTGGGTTGATCCCAAACCTTCTCTCCCAGACGCAGCGCGGGCGAACTCGTACTCGTAGGCCGTACCTCCGGCGGCGGCGTGCCACACCAACTGCGCCACCGCTGAGCACCGGAAGGACGTGTCGGTGGCCCACTGATCCGCCGGCGTACCATAGAGCGGGTCGGCCGCCCCGACATAGAGCCTCTGCGCCCGCTCGGCAATGGGTCCGTAGGCTTCCTCGATCGCTTTCTTCAGGTCCGTCGGCGGAGTGCTCCCCGGAACACTCTCGCGCGAATTGCTGCCGAGCAGGAGGGCCACTCGGTGCTCTTGCCCAGCCGCAAACACGTCCGCAGGTCGTCTTGGCAAAACATAGCCGTCGATCGTGATGCCCAAGTTGGGTGGAGGCGAGGCGAGGTAATTGGGTTCCGCCTCCAAAATATCGGGCACGGAAATCGCGCGCAAATCCCTCAGCGACGCGCCTGCAGGAGGCTTCCAACGCGCAGCGAAGGTCTCCCCACGTGTTTCCGCCTGCGCGAGCGTCAAAGGATCGCCAACGAGAATCACGGCCCCGCTCTGACCGATCACACTTCGGAACAACCCCTTCGACAATGGCGAGGTCATCAGCACGCTTGCATTCAACGACCCGGCCGACGATCCAAAGATGGTCACGTTATTCGGATCGCCGCCGAACTTCGCGACGTTGTCACGCACCCATTTGAGCGCGAAGATCTGGTCCAATAGGCCCTGATTCCCCGACGCGTGATGGAGTGACTCGCGCGTTAGTTCCGGATGCGCAAAGAAACCAAACGACCCGAGACGGTAACCAAGCGACACCAAGACCACGCCGCGCCGGGCCAAGCTCTCGCCATCACAGAAACGTTCCGCGCTCCCACCGGCGAAGTTCCCGCCGCCTGGAATCCACACCATCACCGGCCGTTTCGCCTGCGGACGCCATTCCGGCGTCCAAATGTTCAGATACAGGCAGTCTTCCCTACTCATCTCCGCCAGCCCGGGCATGAAGGGGAGCGGCCTCTGCGAGCACGGGGCGCCGAATGTCGTCGCGGCCCGCACACCGGTCCACGGCTTCACCGGCATCGGTTCGCGCCAGCGCAAGTCACCCACCGGAGGCTGGGCATACGGTATCCCTTTGAACACGGTTCCGCCTCTATCGAGGATCGCCCCTCGAACTTGGCCGCCAGTTACGTTGACGGTCGGGCCAGAATCCGCTGCGCTCCCCGCAATCGCCGCGAGCAAAATGAACAGTGCGGCCACCGTCTTCATACGTCAGCCCTCCATGCGAATCGACGCGAGTGAGTAGCACACGTTGTCCGCACGCCCCGACGTTTCGCGTTGACCTTTTCAGAACTCATTTCGGATCGACTCCGGTCCGGCGACGCGAAACTCAACAGTTCTCTTATGACTGAGATCGCGACGGGGACCTAGGGGAACATGCGGCTTCCTGCGGCCTAACATGTATTAGACCGCCCATGCAGCGCGAAAAACGCGTCTGCGCGTGCTGTCCATCCTGCTGTCGCCTGAGCCCCGTCTTGCTGCGGAACCATCACGTCGTCTACAGGTTCCGACCCCCGATCGCGCGCTGCCGGTTCCCAGGATGGACTGCTTCCCGAGATGTCCATCCTGCGGCAGGGCTTTGGGAACGGGCATGGTCGTGCTCAGAGCAGGTCCGCGGGGCTTCGGACGCCGCGGCCGCCGGTGCGGTTGAGCACGTGGGTGTAGATCATGGTGGTCTTGACGTCGCTGTGGCCCAGGAGCTCCTGGATGGTCCGGATATCGTAACCCTCCTCCAGCAGATGGGTCGCGAACGAGTGTCTAAAGGTGTGACAGCTCACGGGTTTCTTGATCCCGACGTCGCGCACCGCCTGTTTGACCGCTCGCTGGATGACGCTCTCGTGAAGGTGATGGCGGCGCTCGATGCGGGTGCGCGGGTCGAGGCTGCGATGCTCGGCAGGGAAGACCCACTGCCACCCCCACTCGCGCTCGGCGCCCGGGTACTTGCGGACGAGGGCGTCGGGCAGCATCACCGCCCCGAAGCCCTCGGAGAGGTCGCGTTCGTGGATCGCCTTCGCGCGCGACAGGCACGTGGCGAGCGCCGGCGCGACGGTGTCGGGGAGCGGGACCCGGCGGTCCTTTCCGGACTTCGTTCCCCGGACGGTGATCCGGTTCATGCCGAACTCGAGGTCCTTGACGCGCAGCCGCAGGCATTCGAGCAGGCGCATCCCG
>JBDUAL010000018.1:0-11087 GCA_040004685.1 Anaerolineaceae bacterium
CCAGCTTCTGGGCCATGCTGATGCCGCCAAGAGTCGCAACGCTGAGCACCTGGGTATCGCCACGCTGGAAGAGTCCGGTGCCGTGGGTGCGAGGAAGCACGCCAACGTGAATGTCGAGTTCGCGCACCTGGTCGGTTTCGCGGCCATCGGCGCGCTTGCCGCTTTCAAGGATCTGCTTACGCATCGCCTTCTTGATGATGGCATTGAGGGCATCGCGGATCTCGTTCGGCTTGTGCTCCTCGCCGAACCTCTCCTTGAGTTCTTCGGTGATCGCCTTGTTGGCGTCACTGCGCTCGCTGGAGGCGTTGGCGATGAGCTCCCGGATGCGGTCCTTCAGGTGGTCGGTGACTTTCGCCGTCACTTCGGCATTATCCGGAGCCGGAGCGAATACCTTCTTGACCGGAGCGGCGACGCGGACGATCTCTTCCTGGAGGGTGATAATCGCCTTGTTCGCTTCCTGGGCGATCTCGACCGCTTCCAGGATGAGGTCCTCGGGCGCTTCTTTGGCGCCCGCTTCGATCATGACCACCGCATCTTTGGTGCCGGCGACGATGAGGTCCAGGTCGCCAGCTTCTGATTGCTCGAAGGTCGGGTTGATGATGAATTCGCCCTCGAGGCGCGTGACGCGGACGCTGCTCACAGGGCCATTGAAGGGGATGTCGCTGATCATTAGGGCGGCGCTGGCGCCGATGGTGATGAGCGTGTCCGGCTGGTTCTCGCGGTCAGCGGAGAGGGTGGTCGCGACGATCTGGACGTCCTGGCGGAAGCCCTTGGGGAAGAGCGGGCGCAGCGGGCGGTCCGTCTGGCGCATGGCCAGGATGCCATCGTTGCTTGCCCGGCCCTCACGGCGAGGGAATCCGCCGGGAATCTTGCCCACGGCGTAGAGGCGCTCTTCGTAGTCAATCGTCAAGGGGAAGAAATCGAGTCCTTCCCGTGCTTCCGCCATACAGGCGGTGACGAGAACGACGGTATCGCCGAGGCGAACGGTGACGGCGCCGTTGGCTTGCTGCGCAAGGATGCCGTGCTGGATGGTGAGGGTCTTGCCCCCGATTTCGAGTTCGTAGGTCTTGGGTTCGTTCATTATCTCTCTGTGTCTCTGTTCTTTGCCCTGTGTCCGGGTACGCATACCTCAGTGGGTGTTCACTCCACACGGACTACGGTGATTCGGCCATCCCGCTGACTGGGGGATGGTGGCAAAGGCATATGGATGGGGGGCGGTTGCTGGGTCCCGGAATGCAGAAAGACCTCCGCTACTTGCGGAGGCCTAGCCGGGCGATCAGTTCGCGATACCGATTTACGTCGCGGTTGTTCAGATACCGCAGTTGGCGACGCCGTTGGCCAACAAGCATGAGCAAACCACGTCGCGTGTGGTAGTCGTGCTTGTGCGCCTTCAGGTGCGTGGTCAGGTACTTGATCCGCTCGGTGAGGATGGCCACCTGTACTTCAGGGGAACCCGTATCCTGCCCGTGGACGGCGTACGTCTTGATCAGTTCGTCTTTGCTCTCTTGGGTCAGCAACCTTCTGTTGGTTCTTCCTTTGCCTTACGTGTGAACATCTGCAAAGTAGCACAGCAAATGACTGGCGGCAATTTTACGTCTCGCAGACCTACGCTGATCTTGCTCTCGGGCCTCCCGGGGACCGGAAAGACGACGTTTGCGCACGCCCTTTCGGAACGGCTGGCGTTCGAGCATGTCGAGAGCGACGCTATCCGCCGCGGACTTGGTCCGCGGCCAACGTACACCGCCGACGAGAGCGCTGCGGTGTTCGCGAGGGCCGAAGCGATGGCGCGCGCCGCTCTTGAAGGAGGACGCCACGCACTTCTGGATGCAACCAACCTCACCCAGCGCGATCGCAAACGCTTCGTCCGCCTGGCGCAGAACCTGGAGGCGCCGATTGTCGCGGTGCGGGTGACGGCCCCGGATCCGACGATTCGCCGACGCCTGCACTCGCCGCGCCAAGGGTTCTCTCAGGCTGGAGTGGACACCTACGAACGGATGCGCGAACGCGGCCAACCGTTCGAGGCGCCTGCTGTGGTCATCGACACGCGGTATCCGCTGGGGCCGTCAATCGACCTCGTGCTGGGCCTGATCCACGATGGGGGAAATGATTGACACCTTGCCCTTCCTCCTGGTGCGCGCGCGGCCTAAGCCCGGCGCGCGCGAACGCTTCGAACCGTGGTTTCGGCAGATCCACATGCGGGACGCAGCGGCGATCCCAGGGATTGTGCGCATTCGCGGCGGCTTCACCCCGGCAGGGACTGCACTGGGTTTCTACAGTTTCGAAAGCAACGAGAGCGTGCAGGCAGCTCTGAGCAGCGTCGAGGCGGCCTACGCCCGGGGCACCTGGGAACGCTGGGCGCCAGACCTCGATGAGCTGCTGATCGAGATCTTCGCGACGCTCTCCCCTCTGCCGATCTACCAATCGGCGAGCTAGTCTCGAAACCGCGACCCGGCCGCTCCCACCGTAACTACTAGCGTGCGTGTTCTTTCGGAAGGTACAAGCGCAAAACGCGGGTCGTAGATCTTCCGCGGGATCGTGGCCATGGCGATTCCGGCCAACAATTCGTGATCCGCGATCTCGTCACGGGCGCCGACGTGGCGCTGAAGGCCCCGGCCCGCGCGGACGCGCTGAAGTTCACTAAAAACGGCCCTCGATCGGTTCCTGATTTTTGGGGAGTGTCCGCGGTCGGCTACAGGGGAGCTTCCTCACGGCGGGTGGCCCTCCCTCGCTCCCGTTGAGCACCTACGAAGGCCGCGCCACGATTTAAAGTGTGAGTGCGACACAGAGCCCCCAGACTGTGCTAGGCTCGGCGCGGGGGTGAACGTGATGGATCCAAAAGTTCAATTAATCTTCTTCTTGCTCGCCTTGGTGTGCTTCGTGGTCTCCGCCGTCTGGGACATGGAAAAGTCGAGTCCGCGCGCACTCCCCGGCGTGAATCTGGTGAGCCTCGGGCTGGCGTTCTTCGTCGTTGTATTCGCCTACAACGCCTACAAAGCGATCTGAGTCCCGGCGGCATGCCCAGTCATTTCGGGGGTAACCGCGAGGCCCGAACGAGGAGGAGCCGACTAAGATCGGCACCACCTGGTCCGGCCGGTTACGGCCATCCAATTGGAACTGAGATGAACTGGTACAGGTTCTTTCCTTTGACGGCCGCGACTGCGCTTGCTGTAATCGCAGCCCTCTCAACCGCCGCTTGGGTCCTCGCCTCTTCTCCGTTCCAATCGCCGACACCCGTGCACACCGTGACGCGGGCGGATGATGGAAAGACGGCGGTGCTCGAAGTTGGCGACCGCTTCCTTCTCGAGCTCGGGGAGGAGTTCAACTGGACAGTGACCGTGACGGACCAGTCCGTCGTGAAACAAGTGCCGGGCATCTTGGTGGTCCGGGGGGCGCAGGGAGTCTACGAAGCTGAGCGCACGGGCGAGACCGAGTTGGCGGCAGTAGGGACACTCAACTGCCCGCCGCAACAACCCTGTCCTCTGGTCGCCGTTCTCTTCCGTATAACCTTCATTGTCTATGCAGGGTCCAACCATCGCCTTTTCGTGCCCCAAGTGGCGGCCGATTCAGCCAGGAGGAGCCAGTTCGCGGTGAGGGTCACGGTCGTCGCTGGTCCGACCTGCCCGGTGGAACGCGTCCCTCCTGACCCCGGCTGCGCCGACCGCCCGGTCCCGGGCGCCGAGATCATCTTCCTGAACAGCACCGGGGAAGTCGTGGCCGATGCTCGGAGCGACGTGGGCGGTAGATTCTCCGTCTCGCTTGCTCCGGGAACTTACACGCTCAAACCTCAACCGGTGGCCGGATTACTTGGTACTGCGCCGAAGAAGGCGATCGCCATCGATAGCGCGGACCTCGACGTGACTTTGCGCTACGACACCGGCATCCGCTGACCGTCAAGGCCCGGCACTAACTCTTACGTTCCGAGCGCGGACGGTCGCGCCACTGTCTTTCTCCTTGAGGTCGCCCGTTGGACCGTCCACCGGTGGTAGGTTTGACATTCTGGGGCGGAACTAATCCGAAGTGATTGAGACAGGCGACATCTGGCGCAAAGGGCACACTAAAGACGCTGGTCTTACCGTGGATCGTTTCGTGACCTCACGGCGACGTCCCGCCGAACGTAATTTGCCTACGCGCGGGCGCATGCGAGTGGCCACGTAGGCTGACGGAACCGGTGCTATGATTCGAGTTGGATATGCGTCAGCCCGTCTGTACTCGACCTTAAGGAGGAGTGTGAGATGACGTTGGAAAACTTCTTGTGGGGAATCTTCAACGGGATCACGGCCTGGCCGTTGCTCGTCCTGCACGTCTTTGACATCTGGGATAAGTACCCAGTTTACAACGTCGGGCGCGATTCGGGCTGGTACCAGTTCGGCTACCTGCTCGGGGCTGGTTCGCCAGTCGCCGGTATCCTCACCGGGAGCCGGTTCCCGCTGCTGCGCGGCTGGCGGACCCGATCGTAGAAGCGCCGCCGCGCGCTTCGGTACAGCCTGAGCCGCCCAACTGACGGAGCACCGACGTCGAGCCAGTTCGTTCAGCCGGTGAAGGTCGGGGGCACGCCTTGGCTAATCTTCGCGCCCGCTCCGTCACTTCGCTGCCGACTTCGCGCGTTCACCGAACTCGTCGCACAGATCAGCCTTCAGGCAGTGCAGAACCGGATCGCGCACTACCTCATAAATGGTGCTATCCCCACTTCTTGCCTTTTTGTCTTCCGCGCTAAGGATCCCTGGCGAGTCCTCATTCATGCCCGCAAGACACTGTCGCCGAGGATAATTTCCCGCGCTTCAGCGACCACGTAGAGGGAGCCGGTGATGCACACGGCATCCTCCGCTTCGGCGTGCGAAAGGGCCGTCTCGAGGGCGTCCGAAACCGTCATTTCGGCGACAGCGGCGGGGCCGAGGAAGCCGATCTCCTGAAGGATGTCGTACGGGTCCCGGGAACGAGGGTTGGTGAAGCCCGTGCAGACTATCAACTCCGCCAGGCGCGCTAGTTTGAACCCCATGGCCCGCACGTCTTTGTCCTCGGTCACGCCGATGACGAGAAACAGCCGCCGCCAGGTGAAGTACTCCTTGAGCGCATTGGCGAGAGCTTCGGCGCTCTCCCCGTTGTGCGCGCCATCGGCCACAATGAGCGGTTTCTGGCCCATCACTTCGAGTCGGCCGGGGATACGCGTGTGGGCGATGCCATCGACGATTGCGGCCTCCGAGATCGCGTGTCCGCGGGCGCGCAAGGCCTCCGCAACAGCTACGGCAGTGGCGGCGTTGCTCAATTGGTGCTCGCCGAGCATCGGCGTGCGCATCTCCCGCGTGCCCAGCGGGCCATGAAGCACGAACGACTGCCCAAACGGATGGCGCTCGAGGGGCTGCGCTTCGTACAGTTCACCGACGTCAACCAGCTTCGCGCCGACCAGGTTGCAACGCTCGCTTACCACCGCGGTCACCGCGGGATCCCGCTGCGGGGCGAGCACGCACGTGCAGCCAGCCTTGATGATGCCCGACTTGTCGCGCGCGATCGCCTCGGGGGTGGCGCCGAGAATGGCGGTGTGTTCGAGCGAGATCGGCGTGATGACTACCACCTCCGGCGCTTCGAAGACGTTTGTGGCGTCGTACGAACCGCCCAGGCCAACTTCGACGACCTGCCAATCGATGCGCCGGACCTGGGCACGGACGAGCCAGAAGAAGAGCGCCGTGAGAACGCCAAAGGTACTTACGTTGCCGTGCACGCTTTCGCGCTCAGCCTCGACAGCGGTATGGATCGCCTCCAACCCGGCGGCAAACTCCTCCGGCGAGATCGAGTCGCCGTCGAGGGCGATGCGCTCAGTAAACGAATGCAGGTGTGGGCTCGTAAACAGCCCAACCGACTCCTCGTTGCGCAGGAGGATGCCAGCGATCATCGCGGACGTGCTGCCTTTCCCCTTCGAACCAGTGACATGAACGGTGCCGCGCCCGAGGTGAGGGTCGTTCAGCCGTGAAAGGAGCGAGCGGACAGAGCCGAGGGACATGGTTGGGTTCGTCGAGGCCTGGAACCCCCGCTCCATATCGGTAAGCGACATCAGGTATTCGATAGCCTGGGCGTAGTCCACGGCGCCATTGTAGTGGGAACGCGCCATGGACTCGTCGCAATGAGGCACCGCTGCCAATTCGGCTGAGCGCGTGTCGCCTAACGATCTACACTAAGCCGGTGCCGACGCGTGCAGGGACACTGAAGGTTCGGGAGTTCGTCTTCTTCTGCGAAGATCAGGCGCTGGCCGGGCTGCCGCAAGGCTTCACGCCGCTCCAACGCAAGGTGATGTGGACGATCCTCCAGTTGAACTATGGCGAGCCACAGAACCATTTCGAAATCAACACCAGTCTCGGAAAGCGCCAGATCGAGCTGGGGCTGCATTTCGAAGGCGCCGTCGAGCAGAACGACGCCTGGGCCTTCCGGCTCTCGGAGCGGGCCTGCGAGTTGATGGCTGCGCTCGGCCCCGGCTGGGAGCTAGAGGAATGGACGGCTTCGTGGCGGCGGCTCCACCGCGTCTTTAAGTTCACCAAACTGACAACGGACCTGGGGCGCGAGGTGGGAGCCGAACTCTGCAAGGCGATGCAGGTGCTCGGGCCGATCCTGTTCGAAGGTTCGCGCGCACCGCTCGCGGTCGGCGGAGCGCGGTGAACACCCCGCTGGCCGAGATGCTGCGCTACAACCGCTGGGCCACACTGACGCTCCTTGACGCCTGTAGCGGGCTCAACGACGAACAGCTCGATCATCGTATGCCAGAGGCTTCAGGCTCGGTCCGCGACCTTCTCCGGCATGTCGTCGGCGGGCAGCGGACGCAGGTCTTGCGCACAGAAGGCAGGCAGCACGAGGGCGAGTTGACCCGATCGAGTCCGTGGCCAGGCTTCGACGCCCTCATAGAGGCGGCAACGACTTCGGCCAACGCGCTGATCGCTATCGCTGAACAGCTGGAAACCGACAGCGAAGTGATCCTGCCGTTCATGGGCAAGTCTCCTCACTTCCCGAAGAGCTTCTTCCTCGTCCACGCGGTGGAGCACGGGACTGAGCACCGCACCGAAATCAAGCTCAGCCTCGCGCAGCTTGGAATCGAAACGCCCGACCTGGACGGCTGGCAATACGCGACCGCGATGGGTTACGGCCAGGAAACCTGAGCTCGGTCAGCCATTTCGGCGCTAGACGCGCGCCGGGAAGGTAGTCTCCATCTTCGCCGCGTTGTCGAAGTATTCTTGGAACGTCTGGTTGAAGCGGTAGAAGGCGTCGCGGCGGTGGTAGTCCTTGCCGCGCGCCAACTCTTCGGTAGTCCGGAGGTCCAGGGAGTTGAGGGTGAAGTCGTGGGTGGCGCGGCCGTTGAGCTTGATGTCTTCGAGCATCGCCTGCCAGGCTTCCGGGGTTTGTACGAGCGTGAAATCGAGGTCAGCGGCCCGGACGGCGTCGATCTGGCTCACCTTTGTGATTTCGAACGCCTCGAAATCGATCTCGTAGAACTGGTCCCCAACCTGGACCCCCATCTCGCAGTCGGTTGTGCCCAGGCGCTTGAAGCTATCGGACTTGTTGAGCAGGTTGGCTGCTTCCTGGAACCATTCGACGGATGGGAACTTGGGCATGGGATACCTCCGGACCGCTGGACGGCCGTTTGATTCGTGGGCCGAGTCTACCGCCCAGCTAGACGCGCGACAAACTTCAAGGACACCGAAGTCAGGGCGCAGGCCCACCTAAAACGCTGAAACCGCTACCATTCGACATGATGGACGTTACCGGAGAGCAACACTTCAAGGCGCCGCGCGAGCTGGTCTGGGAGATGCTGATGGACCGCGCCGCGCTCAAGGCGTGCATCCCTGGCTGCGAAACGCTGGTAGAGGTGTCGCCCGGCTCGTACAGGCTCACCGCACGGGTGGGCATCGCCACGGTGAGGGGCACGTATGGCGGCACGGTGACCATAGCGGATGCAGTTCAACCGGAGTCCTATCGCTTGGTCACCACGGCTGACGGCGCTCCCGGCGGCGCGCAGGGAACGGCGCGCATCACACTCAGCGAGACTGCCACTGGTACAACCGTCCGCTACGTAGCGGAGATGAAGGCACAAGGGGGTCTTGCACGTCTCGGCGGCCCGTTGTTGGCCGGCACAGCGAAGATCATGGCCGGACAATTCTTCAAGGCGATGGAGCGATTGGTTGAGCGGCGTTCCATCTAGAGAGCGCCCCTGACCCGGTTGCTCGGCTATGCTCGTCTTTTACACGGAGGTGACTCGATGAAGGAATACCCACTGCCCCAGGGAGTCTCGCCAGCGCGCGGCTACAGCCACGTGGTGGTTGCCAGCGGTACTACTGTTTACGTGGCCGGCCAGATCGCCCTTGATGCGAACGGCAAGATTGTCGGAAACGACATCAAGTCCCAGGCGCAGCAGGTGATGCTCAACGTTCGCGCGGCCTTGACGTCGGCCGGCGCCTCGTTTGCGGATGTCGTCAAGATGACTACCTACGTGGTGGACCTCGACGATGCGAAGTTGGCGGCCATTCGCGAAGTGCGCAAGGGCTTCCTGCCGCCCGCCGGGCCGCCTGCGAGCACGCTTGTCGGCGTCACCCGGCTGGCGATGGAAGGGCTGCTGATCGAAGTCGAGGTCATCGCCGTCATCGACTGAGCGCCGGCAACGACTGGGCGAAGAGGAGGCAAGCATGGCAACGGAGCTCGGCTACCTGACCCTTGGCGTTCCGGATATCGCGCGCGCCTCGGCGTTCTACGGCCCGCTCTTCGGCTGGCAGTTCGAGGGCGCGGCCAGCGAATCCGGATACGCTCACGTCGCCAACACGAAGCTGCCGATGGGGCTCGCGCAGTCCGCTGTTGGCGCGCCCACGTTCTATTTTCGCGTCGAAGACATCGACGCGGCGGTGTTACAGGTGCAGGCCCTTGGCGGTAGCGCGGAAACGCCCATCGAAAGCGACTCTGGCTGGAGCTGCGCTTGCACGGATAACCAGGGGTCGAAGTTCTCGCTCTGGCAGCCATCCGTCGAGTTCGCCGGCCCGCCAAACCCGGACGCGCTCGAAGCGCGGATGCGCGCGATCTGCATGGCGCTCCCCCAGGTCACGGAGAAGGATGGCGGTCGCGCCGTCTGGCAGGTGCGCGCCAAATCGTTCGTGATGTTCATGGATAAGCACCACGGCGATGGCCGCATCGGCATCTGGTTGAAAGCGACGCACGAGACTCAGGACATGCTGATCCACACGGCGCCGGAATGGTTCTACGTACCTCCGTACATGGGCCCGAGCGGGTGGGTCGGCATGCGGCTGGACCTTCCGGGCACGGACTGGGAAACGGCGGCGAACCTCGCCCGCGACGCCTACCGCCTGGCCGCACCGAAGCGGCTGGCGGCGCTCCTGTAGCACTCGAACCCAGGCACGCACGAACCGTTCACTCTCTTTCCGTGCCGCTTTGTCGTTCCCATCTGCCCGCGCTACGATTGTGAATCGAGGAACGAACCGTGGCTAACCTCTCGATCTACCTCTTCTGGACCGGCCTCGCGACCTCTGTGATGGCGGGCGTTACCTACTTCGCGTACGTCGCCAGCGCCTCGCTTTCCTTCCGCCGGATGGCCGCCCAAACGAGCGCCGGGACGGTCACAATGTCCGAGCCAGCGAGCGGCATCCCGAACCCCGGCCTCGGACGGTTGGCGACCACGTTCACCGGCTTCACGGTACTTTTCCTGGCCGGGCAGGTGGCTACGCGCTGGTCAGCCACCGGTCACGCTCCCATTTCCAACCTCTACGAGTTCACTGCTGCCTTTGGCTTTGGCATTTCGGCCGCCTATCTCGCTTTCGAAACCGCCACACGGCAACGGCGCGTTGGCGTGGTTGCGCTGCCGATTGTGGTTACGATGCTCGTTATCGCCTCGCTCTTCCCGACGGATATCGTGCCGCTCATCCCAGCGTTGCAGAACGGCCCACTGCTAACGATTCACGTGAGCGTGATGATGATCTCCTACGCAGTACTGACGGTGGCCTTCTGCGGAGCGTTCATCTATCTGCTGCAGGGCGGTGAAGGGAAGCGGCGATTCGCTTCTCTCCCGGGCGGGAGCGCGGCGGCGGATCTCGCCCACCGGGCAGTGATCGTTGGCTTTCCGATGCTGCTGCTTGGCATCGCGCTCGGGGCGTGGTGGGCGAACAGCGCGTGGGGCCGCCCCTGGGGCTGGGATCCGAAGGAGACGAGCGCACTGGTCACGTGGCTCAGCCTCGTAGCCTATTTCCACGCGCGGGCGGGAACCGGGTCGGTCGCCGGCGCACCGGGGATCCGCAAGATCGTGCCTGAGCGTCTGCGCCGCGGTTGGCGGCCGGATCCGATGTGGTGGCTGGTGGTGATGTACGGACTGGTGATGTTCACGTACTTCGGCGTGAACCTCTGGGTGAGCGGGCTGCACTCCTACGCCGGGGTCTGAGTCCCGGCGATCCCCTTGAACCGCCCGAATCGCGTATAACCAGCGCCACGCCCAACCGGGCGGAGGTGGCAACGTATGACTTCGTCCCAAGAAATCCCACGCATTGGCCGAACGGCGATATGGATCGAAAACAACGTCCTCGGCATTCGCGAACTGCCTGTGGTTGAACCGGGGCCGGGCGAGGTGCTGGTACGCATTCGCGCCTGCGGCATCTGCGGCAGCGACCTCCACGCCTTCCATAGCGATGGTCCGCGCCAACACATCGCCGGTATCGGACCGGGACACGAGCTTGCGGGCGAGGTCGTTGCGCTGGGACTAGGAGTCGCAGGCCCCGAGTTGGGAACCCGGGTCGCGGTGCTGGCCGGCCGCGTCTGCGATACCTGCACCTTCTGCCGCAGCGGAAGGCCGCAGCTGTGCCCGCGCATCCGCATCGCCGGTGGCAGTTATGCCGGTGGGATGGCCGAGTACTTCACGGCCCAGGCAGGTTACCTGTACCCCATTCCTGAGGGCATGAGCTGGCCTGTGGCCGCGCTCTCGGAGCCGTGCGGCATCAGCCTGCACGCCATGAAACGCGCCGGGATTGTCCGGGGACAGCGCGTGCTGGTCATCGGCGCCGGCGCGATCGGGCTGTTCGCCGCGCTGGTCGCACACGATGCGGGCGCCAGCCGGGTCG
>JBDUAL010000326.1:0-3283 GCA_040004685.1 Anaerolineaceae bacterium
TTGGACCGGGACGCGCCCAAGTACCTCGCAGAGCCGCATCGCGTCGGCGAGCGTTGCGTCGGTCGTGCTCGCGGTTGAGACAATTTCTACCAACTTGAGCGCCCACGGGGGGTTGAAGAAGTGGAGGCCGATGACCCGTTCGGGACGCCCGCTTGCGGCAGCGAGGTCGCTCAGAGGCAACGAACTCGTGTTGCTCGCGAGGAGTGCCTCGGGTCGGCAGACCGTCCCCAGGCGCTTGAAGATTGCACTCTTCACTTCGAGGTCTTCGACAACCGCCTCAATGACCGCATCCACCTGTTGAAGGGCGCCTAATGTCTCCCAATCCGCGGAACCGGTGATCCGATTGCAGGCTGCCTCGCAATCACTGGCCGCGATACGGCCACGCTCTGCCTCGCGCTCAAGCCGCCTGCGAATGCTCGCCATGCCCGCATCTACCTTCACCTGGTCGATGTCCAAAAGGGTCACATCGAGACCGCTAAAGGCCGCCACTTGGGCAATGCCGCTCCCCATGAGCCCGGAACCGACGACGCCGATGGTCTGAATGCGCATTGAACGTCTTACCTCTTCGGGCTATCTATCCATAGCCAAGTCGGAGTGTATCCCTCGGCCAGCTAAGCCGCGCGCGCTCCGTTCGCATGATAAACTCGACCTACTGGAGACAACCCTTGTCCGAACCCGAACACAGTCTCATCACTGACGAACATCGCGCGCTCATTGGCGTCAAGAGCGACGCAGTTTCCGTCACCGTCAGCGAGATCGACGCTCACCGCATGCGCGATGTCCTCGGCGACTCTGACCCTCGCTACGCCAACGGCACGGGGATCGCTCCACCTTACATCATCGCGATGTTCAACAACGGCCCCAACCGCCGCGGCCCGTTCATTCTCCCCGGGGGACTGCTCACTCAGCAAGAATGGAAGTTCAGTCGCGCTATCCGCATTGGCGAAACACTGAGCGCTGTATCCCAGGTCTTCGATATTCGTGAGCGCCTGGGCGGGCGCTACGGCTACAGCGTGCTCCTTACCACCGGCACCGATTACTACGACTCCGCGGGCGAGCACGTAGCAGCAGCGATGACGACGATCACGCAGTTCGACCCCAAAGCGGGCAGAAAAGGCGACGGATGACGCAGCTCTACTTCGAAGACGTAAACGTGGATGACGAACTTCCGACTCTCGACCGCACCCCCACCACCGAGATGGCGATCGATTTCTTCGGTCGCGACAACCCCACCAATCCCGCGTTCAGCGACATCGAAGCCGGCAAGCGCATGGGCGTGGGCGGAGCGTTGGTCCCCGGAATGCTCAAGATCGCCTGGATGACCCAGTTCGTCAGCGATTGGGCGGGGCCCGAGTCGCGTGTTTCGAACCTGCGCGTCGCCTATCGACGCCCGGATATTGCGGACAAGCCGCTCACCCTCTCAGGCCGCGTGGTCGATAAGCGAACCGACGCTGGTAAGAAGATAGTGGAGCTTGAAGTGGTCACGTTGGCTGGCGGAGAGCCCAGCGTACGCGGCAGCGTGCAAGTTCAGCTCCCCAGTCGGGATTAGCAGTCCGCAGGTGATCGAATGACCGAACGCGAAGCTGTCGCCCAGGCGATGGCCTTCTTCGAAGCGACGGACGACATCATCTTGCTCCACCAGGCGCTGGGAGAAGTTGCGCCTCGGGCAAAGAAGATGGTGGCCCAGTTCCTCGGGAGGGGAACGGAGGAAGCCATTCCAGCCCCAGCCGATCTTCGGCCTGCGCGACAGCCCGCCTCCAAGGAGCAGGCAATGCGCACGTTGAAGATAACTGCAGATTTCTCGTTGCTGCAGGTGCTCGCACGGACTGTAGGCAGACGTATCGAAGCCGCGGAGATCGCCGCGTCTGCCGAGTTTCCAGAAGGCGCGCACGTGATCGTTCCGGCTAGTCCGACATTCCCGCCGTCCGGCCCGTCACTGGGGGGCAGCGTGGAGGTCACTGGGACGATGCTGCGCGTGTTGCTGGACAACGGAGAAACCTGGAGCGGTCCGCCGAGCCTGGCACGGCTGGGCTGAATCGACTTCAGGCCGGCTTTAGCAGTCCTCGGCCTTCGAGATAGGCGATGATCCGTCCGAGGCTCTGCTCCACGCTCTCCGTGCCCGTTTCGCAGCGTACCTCTGGGGATTCGGGCGCCTCGTACGGGTCATCAATGCCAGTGAAGCCCGGGCGGTTGCCCGCGCGGGCTTCGGCGTACAGCCCCTTCACGTCGCGGGCCTCGCATTCCTCGACGGAGGCGCCGGCGAAGACCTCGATGAACGTGCCGCCGTTGGCTTCGACCAACTTGCGGTTCTGATCGCGAATTCCCCGGTACGGCGAAATCGCCGCGGTAATCACCGCAACGCCGTTTCGCGCGAGCAGGTTGGCCACGAAGCCGATGCGCAGGACGTTCGTGTCGCGGTCTTCTTTGCCGAACCCCAGGCCTTTCGAGAGGTTGGTTCGCACAAGGTCGCCATCGAGCACTTCAACCTTTAGCCCACGCCCCCGGAGGACGGGCGCGAGCATTTCGGTCAGCGTCGACTTTCCAGAGCCGGAGAGGCCCGTAAACCAGACAACGAATCCCGATCTGTTGCTCACGACCTACCCCTTGCCGACGTCGTCGACCGCATTCGCACTCGCTGTCCCGGTGTTCATGCTCAGGTGTGCAGGCCGCATTCGTCTTTTTCGAATCCCTGCCAGCGCCCCGCCCGACCCTGGACGCCAGGAAGCGTGCAGTTGTAACAGCCGATGCTGGTGTACCCATGGTCGAGCAGAGGGTTGTAGGGAATCTTGTTGGAGAGGATGTATTCCCAAGTCTGCTTCTCAGTCCAGTTCGCCAGGGGGTTAAGTTTGACCACCTGGAATTTCTGGTTCCACGAAACGATCGGCGTGTCTGCACGCCCCTCGGATTGATCGCGGCGTAGTCCGCTTACCCACGCCGTCTTTCCCTCGAGGGCCACCCGGTTCGGCGCAATCTTGCGGATTTCGCAGCACGTATCCGGATCACGCATCCAGAGCGCAGAGCCGAACCGCCTGGCCTGCTCGTCGTGTGAGAGCATCGACTTGTAGACGTTCACATTCGTCAGACCCAGGGCAGGAACCGACTGCCGCATCGTCTCGTGCGTTTCTTCGAACAGGTAGTCGGTGTCGAGTACGAAGACGTGAACGTTAGGCTTCAGTTGGGCGACCATATGGAGAATCGCCATTCCACTCGCCCCGCCGAAACTCGCGCCGACCGAGAGCCCGTCGCCAAACGTCTCCACCGCCCACCGCACGATTTCGCGTGG
>JBDUAL010000327.1:0-3276 GCA_040004685.1 Anaerolineaceae bacterium
CAGCAGCCCCTTCGGTGAGTGGACCATCGTCCTATTGCTTTTGTTGACTTTCGCGGCGTCCGGCAACATGGCAGTGGACATGCCCGCGCGCACGGCCAGCATTCCGGCGATTGTGGGCATGAAAGACCTTTCGAACGCGATCAGCCTCGCCGCCATCGGCAACCAACTCGCTTTCCCGATCGCCATCCTCGTCACCGGGGCGCTCAACGAGCAGTTCGGCTCAGGCCAAGTTTACACTGGCTCTCTGCTCGCCTGGGCGCTGATCCTGCCGATGATCTCGGCCCTCAGGTTTCGCAGTTCCGGTGAAGCGAACCGGAGGCGCGGCGTGCTCGGCAACATCGCCGAGGGGCTGAGCTACACGCGACGCGACGCAACGATCTTCGCCGTCATCTCGATCGTCGTGGTCACACAGTTCATCGGTATGCCCGGCCCGGCCACCCTTGGCCCACTCTGGATGACAACCGTCCTCGGCCTTTCGAAGGCGCAGTTTGGGCTGATGGGCATGACCTGGGGGTTCGGCACCTTCGTTGCCTCCTTTTTCTTCGCCTACCGGCACGACCTTATCCGGCGAGGATCGACCCTCTGCTTCACCACCGTCCTATTCGCGGTCTGTGCCGTCGTGTTCGCTCATTCGCGGCTGATTCCGTTGACGGCGGTGGCGAACTTCGGGCTCGGCTTCGCGCTCATTGGTACGATGGTCTCGGCCACCACGATCGTTCAGCACACGGTCAGCGACGAGATGCGCGGCCGCGTGATGGGCCTTTTCCCGCTGGCGATGGGCCTCTCGATGTTGAACGGCGCCCCCGTCAGCGCCGCTGGCCAGATCTTCGGCCTCGAAGCAGTGCTGCCCGTGCTCGCCTGGAGCACGTTGCTGATCAGTGGGGCGATCATCCTCTGGCGGCCCGTCCTCCGCAGGGTCAATCCCCAGACTGAGGCTGTCGCCATCGCTGCGCCAGTTGCCGAGCCATCGGCCTAGAACGAGGCCGTCTCCCAGCTAGGTCCGGCTTTCCGAATCGTCGAACGCACCCGGTTCGAACCTGTAATCAAGATGCAGCCAGATGACTCGCGAATAGTGGAATGAGAAGGGCATCAGCAACACCACCGCTGCAACCGACGCCGCGACCACAAGCCAAAGCGGCTGTCGCGTGTAGAGCAGCGTGAACCAGACGGGGAGTGTCCCGAATACGCCCAGTGAATAGCTGACGTACATCGCTCCAGTGAAGTAGCCGGGCGCCCGTTCGAACACCAGGCGGCACACCGGGCACCGCTCACGCGTGCGCAACAACCCCGAGAAAACCCCGCCGTTGCGGCAACGGGGACAACGCAAAAGCAGCACCGCTGCCAGCAGGCTCATCGCTCTCCCGCCCCTTCCGATTGTTCGCGCTGCACCTGAGCGTTGTACCACGTCCGGCGCCGAAGCTGGGAGACGGCAGCAGCGAACTCCGCGAACGGACGGGTGGTCACCCGCTCGCGTCCAGTGCTACCGGCAACGCCGTCCGGCCCCACTCGGCCAGGTCCCCTTCGTACTTCGCCAGTAACAACCGCCGGGCGAGTGCGTCTTCGCCGGGGTCATTGACTATCCGGCCGGTGACGCTGAACTCGCGGTGCGCGATGCGCACTGTGGCGGCCGGTTGCTTGAGCAGGTTGCGCACCCAGTGCGCATGCTCGCGAGTGAGCAGGTAGAGGGTCGCCCCTTCGCTCCCGAACCAGATCTCGATCGTTCGCGGTTCGCCGCTCGTCCGGCCTATCGTCGTCAGGTAACAGAACGGCTCGGCGGCGAAATCAGCGAACGGCCCGGCAGTCATAGGAGATTACGGGACGAACACGATCTTGCAGTCGTGCGGGTCCGCGAGCGCCTCGAAAGCTGCCGGGAGATCGTCCAGGGTTACTGTGCGCGTGACCATCGGCTCCGTGTGGATGCTGCCATCGGCCAGCGCCGCGAGCGCCTCCGCGTATTCCGCGGGGGTGTATCCGAGCACGAACTTGAGCGTCAGCTGCTTGTTGATGCCAACCATCGGGAAGATCTTGTCTTCCTTCATGCAAACGCCCACAACCACGACGCGCCCGAAGCGGTCCACGAGCTCCATCGCCTGGTGCAGCGTCCCTTCGACCCCGACGCATTCGAAGACGATCGGAGCGGCGCTTCCGCCGGCCGCCAGAACAGCCTCGGCTACGTCGGTCTCTGCCGGGTTGATGACGAGGTCCGCGCCGAGTTTGGCCGCGAGCTCCCGGCGGGTCTGCGCGTAGTCGGAAATGGTGACGTGACGGACTCCCTCCTTCTTTAGCCAGAGCAGCGTCATCAGGCCGATCGGGCCGGCGCCCATGACCAGGGCGTGTTCGCCTTCGCGCATCTCCGCCTGGCGAACGGCATGCAGCCCGACCGCACACGGTTCCGTGGTCGCCGCTACTTTGTTCGAAAGCCCATCCGGCACCTTGAGCAGCATCGCGCCGGTCATGATCACGTACTCGCCGTACGCGCCCGGAGTCTCAGGGCTGTAGCCAATGCTGCGGAAACCGTTGGGGGCGCTCGGTTCGACCAGCACCGGGACGCTCGTCACGCGCGTACCCACAGGCCATTGATCTGCACCCGCCCCCGCCTCGACGATCTCGGCGACGAACTCGTGGCCCATCACCATCCCTGCCGTCTGATCGAGCGTGTCCCAGGCGGTGCGACCGCTCATGCGTGAGGCAGCGATCATTTCGTCCATGTACTTCGCGGCGTGCAGATCACTGCCGCAGATGCCGCACGCAAGGACGCGGGCGAGGACCTGTCCAGGTCCAGGAGTCGGCATGGTGACCTCTTCGATTGCGAGCTGTTTGCCGCGCAGGACCATTGCTTTCAAGTCGTTTGCTCCAGCCGAAGGATGTGGGCGAACTGTACTCGACGCTCGAGGCTAGGCGCCAGACGCGAGGCTGTCGTCGTTCAGGCCCGGCCGTGGCGGCGTTGCGCGTCGCTCGTCGCCAGGCGAGCGCCGATGCCGGGGAAGCCGCGCATCCCGCGATCGCGGAGCGACTGTACGATCTCATCGAAGTGCGGCTTGCCGTTCACTTCTAGCAGCAGATCGAGCACCGCAACGCCGACCGGCATGCCCGGTACTTCGCGGTTGTGGTCCACTTCGAGGATGTTGCCCCCCGCGGCCGCGATGGCACTGGAGACGAGCGCGAGTTCGCCCGGCGTGTCGCTCACCTCGATGCTCAGGTGCTGGTAGCGCCCTGCGTCCGCAAGCCCCCGGCGCACAATAGAGCCGAGCAGGTTGATATCGATGTTTCCGCCGG
>JBDUAL010000328.1:0-3263 GCA_040004685.1 Anaerolineaceae bacterium
CGGATATGTGCTGCGGTGCTGCCGGGCTGTACAGCGTTGTTCAGCCTGAGATGTCGGGCGAACTGCGGGCGCGCAAGGCGGCCCAGTTCGCGGAGCACCGGCCCGATGTCGTGGTGACGGCGAATCCGGGTTGCCAGATGCAGTACAACGTGGCGGTGCAGGAGGCGGGTATCAGCGCGCGCGTGATGCACATCGTGGAAGTGATTGATGAGGCCCAACGGAACGCTCGGTGAGGGGCCTTCGCCGTGTGTGGCGGCGGCGTGTGCAGTTAACGGCCGCGGAGGCGCGGGTCGAGTTCGTCGCGGATGGCGTCACCAGCAAGATTGAAGCCGAGCACTGTAAGAGTGATGGCTGAGCCGGCGAAGAGCGACTCCCATGGGTGGAGGTCCACAGCCTGACGGCCAGCGTTGACCATCTTGCCCCAGGTCGTCTTGTCCGCGGGACCAACGCCGAGGAATGAGAGCGAAGCCTCGGCGAGGATGTATGCGCCGATACTGATCGAGAAGACGATTAGGATTGGACCCATGACATTCGGAAGAATGTGGCGGGCCATGATGCGCATGTCGGTAGCACCGAAGGCACGAGCCGCCTCGACGAAGGTGGTTTGCGAAAGGGCGAGGACAGCGGAACGGACGATGCGTACCGACGTTGCCCACCCGAGCAGCCCCAGGGCGACTACGAACAGCCAGAGGGGCGGCTCCTCCACTACCTGCACAATCAGCAGGAGCAGAACGAGACCGGGGAAGGCCTGGAGAGCGTCAACGAACCGTTGGATGACGAGGTCGATCTTGCCGCCGAAGTAACCCGAGATGATCCCGATCGACGTGCCAAAGAAGACCGCGATCAGTGATGCGCCAATGCCAATAATGACGGCGAGGCGAGTGCCGACGATGACGCGCGCGTAGATGTCGCGACCGAACTGGTCGGTGCCCAGCCAGTGGGTGGCGTTTGGCCCTTGGAACCGGTCGAGTGTGAAGGGTGTACTGAGGTTCGGATTTTGTGCGATTGCAAGCGGGTTCGCAGTGGGGTTGAATTCCGGGTTCGCGGTCTGGAAAGGCTGATTGTCGCCGTAGCGTTGGATCAGGGGGCCAACCAGCGCGACGGACATGACGAAGAGAACCATGATGACGCCCACGGTTCCAAGCTTGTTGCGTCTCGCGGTCCGGGCGAGTTTCTTCATGCTCCCGGCGCCGCGTGGCACGACAGCGGTCGCGATGCCGGGGAGGATGACCGCGTCTTGAGATTGGGCCATGTGAAGCTCCCCTTATGAGTACCGGATCCGGGGATCCAGCCACGCGTACATAATATCGACAATCAAGTTGACGGAGACGATGGTGAAGGCGATGAGAACGACCACCCCCTGAAAGGGCGGGAAGTCGCGTCGCAACAGCCGGGCGAAGAGGAACTGTCCCATTCCCGGGATGTTGAACATGTTTTCGAGAATAATCTGGCCGCCGATGATGCCAGAGATCGTTAATCCCATCACCGTGAGGACAGGGATCATGGCGTTCTTCAACGCGTGGCGGACCCAGATGCCTTCTTCCTTAAGACCTTTGGCACGTGCCGTTCGAATGTAGTCCTGGCGAAGCACGTCGAGCATTTGCGAGCGGAGGAGACGCATGATGCCCGCGCCGCCGGCGAGACCACCCGCGACGGCGGGGATGAAGTAAAGCCGAACCGCTTCTCCCGGCGAGTCCCAGAAGTGTGGTCTCTGAATGATTGGAATTGTCCAGAGGCTGTACTTGAGAACGACAAGGGTCATGAGGATGGCAACGAAAAAGACCGGCGTCGCTACTGCAAGAATCGAGATTCCGCGGAGGACGTAATCGACCCAGGTGTTCTGTTTAACAGCGCTAAGGATGCCGATTGGGATGCTGATGGAGAACGAGACGAGGGCGATGAGCACCCCGAGTTCAAGCGTGTAGGGAATGCGGTCGCGAACTTCGGCCCAGGTGGTGCGGCGCGTTTCGTACGATGTGCCAAGGTCGCCCGTAACAAGTTCGCCCATGAACTCGATGTACTGCTTGTAGAGCGGCTTATCGAGCCCGAGCGACTTTTTGGCCTCTTCGACGGCCGCGCGGTTGTCACCGAGGCCGAGGTTGGTGGCCAGCTGGTTCGCGACGAAGTCGCCCGGCAAGGCCCGGACGGCCATGAAGACGAGCGTAACGACCATCCAAAGGACGAGGAAGTTGAGCAGGATTCGGCGAATGATGTAGTTGGACATGCGCACCACCAAAGAAAATGGAGGCCGGAACGTGCCCGGCCTCCATTTTCACAACGAGCTGAGGCTAGATTGTTGCCGCAGGACGGCCCTGGTAGGAAGCATCCTTGGTGTCCAGCCAGAGATTGGACGGAGCGAGGTGACCAGAGAATAGATTGTAACCGGCTCCGGACTTGCCGCCGGCGGGGTCGACCTTCAGGTTGCCCTTCAGGTAGTTCCAGCGGGCCGTTGGGACGATGTAGTTGTAGAGCACGATCTGCCCGTACTGCGCGTTGTCCAGAAGGATCTTCTGGAGTTCGGCGACCTTCGCGACGGCATCCTGGAGTTTGGTCATCCCCTGGAAGTCCGTGATGATCTTGTCCGCGTCCGGGTTGTTGACCTTGTTGAAGTTCGTGCCGGAGGAGGAGAGGAAGGTACCACGGAGCGCCGCGCGCGGGTTGGGGGAGTTGACTTCCGAGGTCCAGCCGAACCAGTTCGGGAAGTTGCCGTTGAAGAGGTTCGGGATGATCTCTTCGTTGTACGTCGTCTTCGTGGACTTGAACTGGGCGACGCCCAGGTTGTCGTTCAGCATTTTGGGGATGAGCTGAGTGGTGTCTGGCCAGCGAGCCAACCAGGTGTCCGGGATCTTGATGTCGATTTCGCCGAGTGCAGGCCCGCCGCCGGCGGCCCAAAGGTCGCGAGCTTCCTTCTTCTCGATTTCGCGGTCCACGCGGTAGCCCGGATTCTTGATCAGGTCGTCCGGCTTGACGGCGTAGCCTTCCTGGAGCCAGGTGACCGGTCCGGAGACCTGGCCGAGACCCTGGTGGAAGGTCTGGATCAGCTGGCGGCGGTCGATCGCCATGTTCATCGCCTTGACCAGGCGGATGTCCTTGAACTGCTTGAGCATGTTCAACGAGAGGAAGACCGTGTTGGAAACGCCGGTCAAATACTCGTACATCTTGTCTTTGTTCGCGGCAATAATCGCGCGAGTGACGGAAGGATCGCCGGCGCTGAAGCCGTCAAGTTGCTTCTGCTCGAAAGCCGTGCGCTGGGCATTAGGGTC
>JBDUAL010000329.1:0-3261 GCA_040004685.1 Anaerolineaceae bacterium
ACGGCAACTCGTCGGCGAGGCGCTGGGTGTCCGCCGGCTCCGCGCAGACGACCAATGCCGCCGCAAGAAGGGAACGCACGACCTACCGCTTCAACCGGACGATCGGTCCTTCATCGAATACGCGTGAGTTCTGCAGACCCATTCGTTCGTGGATCGTGAGGGGGATGCCGAGGTCGGCGAGGAAGAGTTCTCCCACGTACGCCCTGCTGGCGACTTCCAGGCAGCCAAGCTTCGGAAGATCCAGCATTAGCGTGGTCGTCGCGCGGATTACCGGATGGCTCGCCAGTCCCGTGGTCGCGTTCACACCGGTCGGTACGTCGATGGCAAGGATTGGGCGCCCGGAGGCGCCAGCCAATTCGGTGACCGCCGCGGCGATCCCCACCGGGGGGCCCTCCAGCCCATAGCCAACGAGGGCGTCGATCAGGAGGTCAGCCTCGGCAAGCTGATCTTCGAGACCGATCTCACTCGTATCCAGGCTGCTGGGCTCGACGATTCCCGCGGACTTCAGGATTTGGAGCTGTCGACGCGTCGTGAACGAGATGTCCTCTTCGACACCTGCGAACACCGGTTGAACAGCAACGCCCCAGTTCGCCAGGCTACGGACCGCAGCCATGCCCGCGGCGCCTTTGTTACCGCCGCCAGTCAAAACCACTACCCGCCGCCCCCGACCCTTCCCACCGAGCATTGCCAGAGCCAGCTGGGCTACGGCGCGACCGCCGTTTTCCGTGATCTGGAGAATATCCAGGCCACACTCTTCCTGGGCCGCTCGCTGCACATCACGCATCTGTGCAGCAGTCACGCCTCGAACGTCCGAGAGCCGCCGCTGCGGAAACCCACCGGGGTCAGCTTTCACCGACATAGAGCAGCTCCCATTTCGGTCCGCGGGCGAGTCCAGTGCTGAGGACCGTCAGCACCGTCACCTGTCTGCGACCTTGAGTCACGCAGGTCAGTCTACGGCCGATTGTGAAGCGCGTCACGGAATCGCGGCCCGATCTACTTCTCAGGATAGCTGGCAGTGATACGCGCCGAAATGCCTCCGCGAACGTTGAACTCACCGGAAACCTCCAGGTATGCGGGCTCGATCGCGGCCACGATGTCATCGAGGATCGTGTTGACCACATCTTCGTAGAAAATGCCCTGATCGCGGAACGTCTGGAGGTAGTACTTGAAGCTGCGAAGTTCGATGCAGCGCTCGCGAGGCGCGTAGCTCACCGTAATCGTACCGAAATCAGGTTGGCCGGTCATAGGACACATGCTGGTGAATTCCGGCGCGGTGAACTCAATCACGTAATCGCGCCCCGGGAAGCGGTTCGGGAAGCAGTCGATCGTCCCGTCAGTCTTGTAGCTGTTGTCGGACATGAGACAAGCGTAAGCCGATGGTTGTGTCTCAGGCCATCCGGCGGTGGATGCGTCCGCCCCAACGAAACCAGGAGGCGCCATCAGGACTGGTGACGAATTCGCCCCGTGCTCCGCGGGAGGGCGGATCGAGGCTGATCACGCAGTCGTCGCTGAGGAACCCGAGCCTCACCGGCGGAGGCAAAGGCACCTGTTCGCCGGGAGGGGCTAACGGGTTCGGAGCGGGCTGCTGGCGCATTATCAAGGTGCCCGCTTCGGCGCTCAGTTCCAGACTGCCGAGCACTGCCTGGTATCGGCCGCCATACGGC
Source organism: Anaerolineaceae bacterium (assembly GCA_040004685.1). GTDB lineage: Bacteria > Chloroflexota > Dehalococcoidia > Tepidiformales > Tepidiformaceae > PNKC01. Next base: position 1,665 of record JBDUAL010000329.1, read on the forward strand.
TCCAACTGACGCACGGAAAGCGGCAAGACTTCCGGGAATGGGGCCGATACACCGGCGACGTGCTCGAGGATCCAGTTGCTGATGAGGGTGTGAGCTTCCCGGCCGCGGTCGGCGTTCGCCAACACGGTGAGCGCGAATTGCTTCGCGGGGATCATCATAAAGGAAGACATCTGGCCGTTTGTCGCGCCGCCGTGCATGACCACCTGGTGGCCGCCCACATCTTTGAGAAGCCACGAAACACCCACGGCGTCGCACATGCTCCCGGCGAGGACGACCGGCGCCTTCATGCGGTCCAGGGTGCCCTGATCGAGCACTCGCGCACCGTCCTCCGCCGTGCCGTCTCCCATGTGAAACCGGGCGTACCGAAGCTGATCCGGCACAGTTGAAATCACGCCACCAGCGGGGGCCGCGCTGCCAAACATCGCCCACGGCCGGGCAACGCGTGGCCCATCTTCAAAGACGATGTGCCCGGCCGCCACTCGGCAGGGGACCAGATCGTCATGTGAGAAAAAAGTTTGGTGCATGCCTAGTGGCTTGAAGACGAGATCGCGGACCGCCGGTTCAAATGACTGGCCAGACACTACCTCAACGATCCGGCCGGCAACGTAGAAAGCGGCGTTGTTGTACGCCCAAACGCTACCCAGAGGTGTGAGCTGCGGGGAGTTGGCCATCTTCGCCACGATCCGAGCGAGCGCGTCTTCCCCCCGGCCCGTGTCCCTGAAGTAGTCTCCGACCCAGCCGCCAACGTGAGTGACGAGGTCGATCACACGAGCTCGCGCGGCGTCTTCTTCGGACTGCAACCTGAATTCTGGGAGATACTTTCGAACGGGCGCCTCGAGTTCTAACTTCCCAGCCTCGACGAGTCGCATCATTGCCGTCGCCGTGACGGTCTTAGAGGTGGACCCAATCTGGAAGAGCGTTTCGGGGGTGACAGGCAGCGGATTATCTACGTTGATGATCCCGTATCCGGCGGCGACCTCAACGCCATTTTGGAGAATCCCTACGCCTACGCCGGGCACTTGGATGCGCTCCATGGTTTCGACCACAAATTGGTCAAGATCTCTGCGAAGTGCCTGGTCCACGCGGCGAGACTATCAGTTTAGCCCGCGAACGCAAGGCACCGCCGGGTGTGGCGCACGGAGCGAGTTCAGGCACTGAGACCTCGGCAGTTGGAGAAGACCGCCAACGTACGCTTCGAACCGGTCGCCACACGTCAAAGTCACGTTTCCGGGTAGCAGAGCGACCAGCTCGTCTGGGCTCACGACGGCCTACTCTCCTTAACATCAGGCGGCGTCGCGGCGCTTCTCGGGTGCGAGGCAGCCCGAGGCCCCGCGGCGCAGTTATGTTGCGGTTAACTTCGCCCGTGCCGCGGGCGATCGTGTAGCTCGGCGCGGCGAGGGTTCAACGTTCGACCAGGCCTTTCAGGGGGCGTACTTCGAGGGCGGCTCTCCCTGCCCGGTCATCCCGAGGGCACGCACTCCGGTGACACCGAGTTGACGCTGCAGTTCCGTACCGAAGACCGTCGACGCCAGATGCCTCGGAGTTCGGCGCCTTGCCCTGGCTCTGCATTTCGGCCACGCGGTAGAACCGCTTCATC
>JBDUAL010000330.1:0-3258 GCA_040004685.1 Anaerolineaceae bacterium
CGCCGGATCGGGGCCGGCAACTCCGGTGATGCCGATTCCGTAGTCTGCGCCAAGGCGCTCGCGAACTACGCGGGCCATCGCCTTCGCGGTTTCCGGTGAGACGACGCCGAAATCTTCGATGATCTCCGCCGGGACACCAGCGTCGATCTTCTGCTGCGTTTGGTACGTGACGAGGCCGCCCTTGTAGTAATTGGAGGCGCCTGGGACGTCCGTAAGGACGCTGGCAAGGAGGCCACCGGTCACTGATTCCATTGTCGCGAGGGTGGTTCGGCGCTCGTGCATTTGGTCAGCGATGTAGCCTTCCAGGGTGTCGTCATCACGGCCCCAGACGGCGCTCCCGAATATGCCGACCATCTCCAGTTCGACGGGACGGATCAGCTTCGAGGCTTCTTCGCGCGTTGCGCCCTTCGCGCCGATGCGCAGGTGGACGCCGTCTGCGCGGGCGTACGTGCCGACACCGATTCCAGGAGTTGCGTAAAGGTGCTTCGCCATCTCATCGACGGTCCCTTCGCCGATGCCCACGGTCTTGAGAGTGAGCGTGACAAGCACTTGGCCATCGGATCGGCTCTCCAGTTCCGGCTTGACCTCGTTCGTCCACATGCGCTCCATCTCAGGCGGAACACCTGGCATGGAGACGATGACGCGGCCATCCCGTTCGACCCACCAGCCGGGGGCCGTGCCACGAGGATTGGGGATCGCTCGACTGCTGGGAATCAACCACGCCTGTTTCACGTTTGATTCGGGCATCGGGTATCCGCGACCGGCGAAGAATGCCCGTAAGCGGGAATCGAGTTCGGGATCCACTATGGGCTGTTCATTGAGGAGGGCGCAGATCCCTTCTCGAGTCATATCGTCCTCAGTCGGGCCAAGCCCGCCCGTGGTGATGATCAGGTCGGAGCGTCCCCAGGCGCGCTGGAAGACGTCATTGATGCGGCCCATGTTGTCGCCGACGACCGACTTGTAAAGGAGGTCGATCCCGAGTTCGGGGAGCTGACGCGCGATGTAGGCACTGTTGGTGTCGATGATCTCTCCGAGCAGGATCTCGGTGCCGATAGCGATGATTTCCGCTTTCATTGAGCGAGTCTAGGCGTCGCAGCAGCGGCTGTGAAATGAGCGGCTACACTGCGGTTCGTGAGTGCTCGTAGAAACGGCCCCTTACCGTCCCCGGCATCCCGGTTGCCGGCTACGTTGCGGCTGCTTCACCCGTTCCCTTCATTCCTGGTAGCGGTGCTCACCATCGCGCTGGTGTGGGTGGCGGACTCCGATGCGAGTCTCGAGCTGTACGTTCCGCTGGGCCTGGGCATGTTGCTGTTCCAGTTTTCAATCGGCATCGCCAACGACATTGTGGACATTGCCGACGATGTGGTGGCGAAGCCATGGAAGGCGCTGCCACGGGGCATCGTCTCTCGGAGGACGGCGGTGGTGGCAGCCGCGGGGTGTGCGGGCGGCGGGCTGGCAGTGACTGCCGGGCTCGAAACCAGGGTGTGGCTGATCGGGTTGGCCGGTTGGTCCTGTGGGATGGCGTACGACCTCCACCTCAAGCGGACGCGGTTGAGTTGGTTGCCGTACTCGCTAGCGTTCCCGCTCGTACCGGTCTGGGTCTACCTGGCGGCGGATGCGTGGCGCCCGCTCCTCCTCTGGGTATTCCCGCTGGGGGCCGTTCTTGGGTTGGCGTTGCACCTCGCGAACCAGGCGCCAGACATCGATGCGGACCGCCGCGCCGGGGTTCGCGGGACCGCCCAGGCACTCGGGAACATTCGCTCCCGTGGGATAGCGATCGGCCTGTTCGGCGGGGCTGGTGCGCTTGCGGTGGGAATACTTGCGTCCGAATCGAATGGCCGGGCGGCGCTGGTAGCGACGGATGTGCTCTTCGCAGCCCTGATCGCGCCACGGGCCACGGCGTATGTCGGTCGGGACGGGTTCTTCGGGCTGCTTGCTGCCGCAACGGCCGTGCTGGCAGTGCTGTTTCTGTCGGCAGTTTGATTGGCGTTCCTGTCAATGCCACGGGAAGGTAGCGGCAATCGCCGCCAGATCGTCGTGGACGGTCGGATTACCTGCGATAGACGCCCGCGTCCGGATGGAAGCTGGCCCGCCCTTCGGTCGGCGACCGCGCCGCCTGCTTCGCGGACGAGCAGCAGTCCGGCGGCGATGTCCCGAGGCTGATGATCGGAGTGGACGTAAGCGTCGCAGCGGCTCACAACAAGAAAGGCGAACCCGAGGGCTGCACTGCCCATTGCGCGGATGCCCTGGAGGGAGGGCCAGAGGTGCTGGGCGAGGCAGATCTGGTAAGGCGAACGACTCGAGTGCCGAACGACGAGAACTCGAGGATGGAAGATCGACGATCACGACATGGACTGCCTTCTGCGGAACTCACGTGCGGAAAGGTCGAGGGCTGGAGTCCAGGAGTCTTCGGCCACGAAGTGCTCGGTCGGAAGACGATCTTGGGCCGCTGTTTCGCGAGATTGAAGGTCTTCGGGTAGCGATTCCAGAGGACCGGGATAGCCCACCGCGAACACCGCCAGGATGCGTACCTCCAGCGGGACGCCGAAGGCCGCCCGGGCGGCAACCTCGTCGAAACCAGCCATGGGATGAGCAATCAGCCCGAGCTCTGTCGCTTCGGCCATCAGGTTGGCGGCCGCGATTCCTGCGTGGAACGCCCAGAGTTCGCGCACGGTGCCGTCACTGTTCGTCTGGGGAGCGTCGTGCTCGGGTATTGCGGCGAGTGCGAAAAGGAGCGGGGCGACACCAGCCCACTGGCGGTTCCCGGGGGACAGCGCTTCAATCAGGGAGACGCGAGTCGCGCCGGAACGGGCGATGAGAACGCGGGTCGGCTGCGTGTTTCGGTGACTCGGTGCGACCGCGACGGCTCGCCAGAGGAGGGCTTCTGTGTCGGCCGCGAGTGGGGTGGTCGCGAACGCGCGACGGGCGCGACGCTGGCCCAGTGCGGCGAGGAGTTCGGCCATAGGGGGCTCACTTCCTGTGTGGTCTTGGGGGCATCATGCGGCCTCGTCGTACAATCGCGCGATGGTTACGTTTGTGGGCTTGGACCTGGCGTGGACGGCGCACCGTGAGACGGGTGTTTGCGTGCTCGAAGAAACCGGCACTGGCGTGATCCTTCGCGAACTACATTGCGCGATCAAGTCGCCCGAGGACTTCGCGACGTTCTCCGAGTCGTTCGGCGACGACGTGGTGGTGGCGGTGGACGCGCCGCTGATCGTGGAGCCAGCACGGCGCGCGGAAGCCCAACTGGGAAGCGTG
>JBDUAL010000331.1:0-3253 GCA_040004685.1 Anaerolineaceae bacterium
CGATGGGGTCTCACGCGGCATCCTCACCGTTTCGGTTCAGGATCAGGACAAAGCCGCCGCGGAGAAGTATCGAGCCGCGTTTGTCGAAGTCTTCACTCGCGAGTACCAGGCTCCGGACGGACTCTATCGGCAGCGGTTTATCACGAAGATTCAGCAGACCGCGGACACGTTCGAGAAGCAGTTTTTTGACGCGTATAACGAACTGCGGCCCAAGCTCGAAGCGTTGAATTTACCGGTAGACGAGATGGTTCGACCACGGAATACGACCGCCGTCAGCTTGCTGGACGAGCTAAATAAGCAGGAGGCCGAGCTCATTCGGAAGGCGGGCGACCAGGAAGCCGCAGGCGATGCAACGAATGCAGCGATCACTCGCCGATCGGTCTCCCTTCTCCGCCAACAGCGAGACGCAATGGCAGACGGCGGCTTTCCAATCGAGATACAATCTGCGATCGACCATGTTCGCACGCTCAATGAAAAGAAACACGAGTCATACGGCAACCTGAACAACGCCGTTGTTGCGGTGACGAGCGCCCAGAGCGATGTGGATGTCTCATACGCGTTTTCCGGGGGCCTGTCGGGTTCGAACAAGGGCCGGATCGCGATCGTCTTTGCGGTGACGATCGTCTTTGGGCTGATCGCCATTTACACGATCGAGTGGCTTTCCCAGATCCGGTCGAACAGCCAGGAACTCTAAGGGTTCCGCTATGCGCATCGCCGAGATCAACGATATCGCGTCGGTAGCGTCGGACCTTGCGAAAGGGCTGCGCGGACGCGGCCATAACGTGACCATCATCCGGCCGCGACTTTTCGGCGGTCGCTTGCCGTGGATGGTGAAGCCGGTAGTGGGTCCGGTGCGGGGCATCGAATGGGCGCAAATCATTCGCAGAGTACGGCAGGGCGACTTCGATATCGTGCACATCCACTATGCCTACCTAGGCATGATTGGCGTCCTCGGGCGGTTCCCATACATGCTCCATTGCCATGGGAGCGACGTACGAGAGATCACCCCTTTCACACGCCCAATGATCCAGAAGGCGCTGCGCTGCGCAGAAAAGGTGTACTACGCCACGCCGGATCTCGCCGCCTACGTCTTACAGCGACGGCCTGACGCTGAGTTTCTGCCAAATCCAGTGGACTCAGAGATTTTCCGACCGAATGGACCGGCAGCGGCGAGCGAATCAGTCTTCATCTGTTGCTCGTTGAACGACATCAAGGGCGCGCCCCGCATCCTCGACGCCTGTCGAAGACTTGCGGGACTGCGACCCGACATCAAGATTACAGCGATCTCCGGCGGGGATTACACGGCGGAGTTTGCAGAGCTGCCAAACCTCACGCTTATTCCGCATCAGCCGCGAAACATATTGCCCGAGATCATCTCGCAGCACGGCGTCGTCATCGGCCAGGTACTGCTTGGGGTGGTTGGGATGGCCGAACTGGAATCGATGGCTTGTGCCCGTCCGGTGGTATCGTGGTTCTCCCAGCGCGGGGCGTACGAGGAGTTTCCGCCCTTTGTCCGCGCCGTCGATGGTTTCGACATCGCGACCGCCGTAATCCGACTGGTGGATGACGCAGCGGAACGAACGCGAATTGGCGACGCAAGCCGGGTGTGGGTGGGGAAGTACCACAACGTCGACACCGTTTCCGGGCGAGTAGAAGGGGCGGCCGAACAGATCATCGCGACCAATCAGCGCCATCGGCGCACGGGGTGAGAAGAGTGACCACGCAACCTGTTAGCGGCCGCCTGGATGACGCTCCCTTGGTGATCCCCCGAAGGCCGCTGGTCTCGGTGGTGATCCCCTGCTTGAACGAAGAGCGCTACATCGTGCCGCTGCTCGATTCGCTCGCGGCGCAGGACTACGGTCCAGACGGAATCGAGGTGATCATCGCCGATGGGGGCAGCACAGACCGAACTCGAGAATTGGTGACCGACTACGCGGCGCCGTTTGCGCGACTGGAATTGGTCGACAACCCGCTACGGATCACGGTGGGGGGGTTGAATGCGGGTATGGACGCCGCACGTGGCGATTGCTGGATTATCATCGGCGCTCACAGCCACGTCCGTGCGGACTTCGTGCGGGCCTCCGTGGAGGCTCTTCAGCGAACCGGCGCCGCTTGCGTGGGTGGGCCGATCGAAACGATTGGCGAAGGTACCGTGGGCAAAGCGATAGCGGCGGCAATGTCCTCGCCGTTCGGCGTGGGCAACGCGAAGTTCCGCTACGCCGACCACGAGGGTGAGGTCGATACGGTGCCCTTCGGCTGCTACCACCGCAGAGTTTGGGAAGTTGTCGGCCGCTTTGACGAGAGCGTCGATGGGGCGGACGAAGACAGCTACAACGCGCGGCTGATCGAGGCGGGCGGCAAAATCATGCTTATCCCCACTATTCGCAGCTCGTATTTCCCGCGACGGAGCATTCAGGCGCTGGCGAAACAGTACTGGGAGTACGGCGCCGCGAAGGGCACGCTGCTCAGCCGTGGTCATCCATTGCAGGCCCGCCATTTCGCGCCCGCCGCGATGGTTGGAGGCGGCCCCGCATTATGGCTCGTGGGGGTCGTCATCAAGCGCGCGCGCCAACTCTTGCAGCTGCTTTCGTTGCTGTACGTGGCGGGGGGCCTGTTTACCGCTCGGAGAGTGGCACGGAAGACTGGGGCGAGCCCACTGCTGACATTCGCCGCCATGGCGACTATGCACTTCACCTACGGCACTGGCTTCATCTATGGAGCATGGAGAGAAAAGCGCCGAGGATAGAGTGAGTCAGCGCCCGGCAGACTGAACCGAGAGCACTTTCGCGAGATCGCCAGCGAGCATTGCGGTCACGTCCAAGCGCAATCCTGGGAAGACCTCACTTTCAACGACCCCGTTTGCGGCGGGAGTGAGTAGCACGTACTGGCCATCGCGCAGCGCGAACCAGTCGATTGCAGCATCGAGCACGCGCCAGACGATGTACTCCTGGACCCCGTTTCGCCGATAGGCGTTCTTCTTTTGATGGAGGTCCATAGATGTGGAGCTGGCCGAGATTTCGACGATGAGCTCGGGCGGGCCTTCCAGGTAGCCTTCGTCAGGCAGACGCGCGGAGGCCGACACAGAGGTTCTTCGCACACTGATATCGGGCTGAACTTCGTTGTCCTGATCCAGTATCACAGTTGCATTGGCCGAACCCCGAACGTCGGCGTGAGATGCCCGATAGGCTCCTAGCCAAGCGCTCATGTCCAAGTCCTGGTCGCCGTGGTCTCGCGCTCGCAATGGTGATGCGAC
>JBDUAL010000332.1:0-3247 GCA_040004685.1 Anaerolineaceae bacterium
GGTGAGCGGCGTGATGAACTCGGTCGCGGCCCGCGTCATGATCACTTCCACGGTCGCACCCGCCTGCCGCAGCTTGCTCGCAAGATCCGCCGCCTTGTAGGCAGAGATCGAACCGGTGACGCCCAGCACAATGCGGCGGCCATCGAGCGGGAACTCGCGATATTTGTCCACGGCGCTCACCGGGCACCGCCAAGGGGGCGGCTGGAACGGTCAATCGTGAATCGTGAATCGTGAATGTCCCTCATCGGATGTCCGCGTTCAATTCGTAGATGTAACGCAAGCCGTTGAGCGTGAGGTCGCTGTCGATGAAGTCTATGCAGGTCGACGCTTCCGCTATTTCGCGGGCAAGGCCGCCAGTGGCAATCACCTTCACGTCGCCCGTCAACTCGGCCTTGAAGCGCGCGACGATCCCTTCGACGAGGCCGACGTAGCCGAAGAAGATGCCCGACTGCATGGCATGGATGGTGTTCTTGCCGATAGCGACCGGCGGACGCTCCAGCTGCACGCGGTAGAGCATGGCAGCGCGACTAAAGAGCGCCTCGCTGGCGATCCCGATGCCGGGCGCGATCGCGCCGCCGAGGTAGTCACCCGCTTCGTTGACGGCGTCGAAGACGGTCGCAGTGCCGAAATCGACGACGATCACCGGCGCGCCGTACTGCTTGATCGCGGCGACAGCATCGATGATGCGGTCCGCCCCAAGCTGCTTGGGATTGTCGTAAAGGATGCGGACGCCAGTACGCAGGCCCTGGCCAACCACCATCGGCTCCATCCCAAAGTACTTCTTACAGACCGTCTCGAAGGTGGGGATCAGCGGCGGAACGTCGCAGCCAATGATGCAGTCGTCGATCTGGTCAGTTGTCACTTTGCCGGTGGCAAGAAGGCTGAGAATGAGCACGCCGTATTCGTCCGGGAGCTTCTCCTGCTCGACGCCGATCCGCCAGGTGTGTTTGAGGGTTTCGCCGTCGAAGAGGCCGAAGTGGATGGAGGTGTTGCCAATATCAAAGGCGAGGAGCATGCGGTACCACCAGCGTGGGGCCATCGTGGGGTCCCCGTACTGGGGCCAGAGTACGAGACAGAGCGGAAATTGCCAACAACTTGCACGGAAAGGGGCCGCTCGAATCGGTGTTCTGGGGGGTGGGTGGCGATGGGCTGGCGAGAAACTGGGTTTGCGGGTGAGGACCGGGCGGTCACCGCAGTTCGTGCGCTCCTGCCGAAACGTGAACGTCATCGATGCGAAATGAGCCGGAAACGGGCGCGAAATCAGCCGGAAACCGCCGCCCCCTAGTGTTCGAAGTGTCGAAGGCGCAGAGGGGCTTGGAATGGCAGCCAGCGTGAAACGTTCGCGAGAGCGGTGCGGTTCACCCTGGCTCTGACCACGCTGTCGACACTCCAGACCGTATCGCGCGGTCTGTTTCTGATTCCCCTCTTGCGCGGTCTTGGGCCGGATTCACCGGCCACGCACGGAGAGCCGCGAGGCGGCAGGGGGTGAAGGCGATGGTCAAACAGGCGTCAGTATCCGGCCGGACGGGCGAGAGGTCCTTTCGCGGCGCCGATCCGGTGAGGCAATCCCGATGAGCCTGCGCTACTGCGGTAACTGCGGCCAGGCGGCAGCAACCAGCGAGTCGTTCTGCGTGGCGTGCGGGCTTCGGCTGAGGCCGGTTTCGATTCCCGATGGGGAAGCCTCCGGTGCGACTGCAACGGCGAATCCGGCCTTTCGTGACGACCAGATCGCGCTTCGCCACGCCGTGGGGCTTCTGGCGAAACGCGAATTAGCAACCGCCGTCACCGTGCTCGAAAGGCTCTGCGACGAGCGGCCAGAGTGGGCAGTGGCGAGGGCGTACCTGGGCATCGCCTACCTCCGGGTGACGCGAATCGCGGACGCTCGCGCAGAGCTTGAGGAAGCCGTGCGGATGGCGCCCGAGAGCTTCATCTGCCGTTCGAAGCTCGGGGAGTTTCTCGCCCGCCTCGGCTTTTACGATCAGGCGATGCGCGAACTGGACGTTGCCCTCGCTCTGGCGCCACCAGATTCAGAAAGCTTTCACGCGGCGATGGAGCTTCGCCAATTCTCAAAAGACAAATCGAAGGGGATTTTCTACCGCCAAACCGGATATCCACAACTCGGACGATTCTCGCCCGCACGGCTCTTCCGCCGCGCTCAACCAGTTCTTACAGAAGGGGGTAACTGACCTTGGAAACACTGCTGTTTCTCGCACCGATCATCGGTTGTCTGGTCATCGCGCTTGGCCGGGTAACCTCAGTCCGCGGCGCCCGCATTGAAGGCACGCCCACGACCGAGGTCCTCCTCAGTTTCCGCGAGCGCGTCCAGTACCACCGCTCGACGGTCTACTCGGTCGGGGGCCTGATGCTCCTCGGCGCAGCCACCGGGTACATCTCCGCCGGCTTCGAACTGATCGTCGCGGCTTCTACGCTGGCGCTGGTGCAGTTGCCGATTCGCTACCGCTTCACCACGCAAGGCGTCGCCCTCGGGCGGCTGCTGTACCGCCCGTATACCGAGTTCGTGGGCTATCGCGCGTCAGCGAAGGGCGTTGCGCTGGTCGGCAAGACGGGTAACGGATCGTTCTGGGTGCGGGCCACGGGGCCCCGCCAGGATGCAGCCGTGAAGCAGCTGGCGAAGCGCCTTCCGCTCGCATCAAAAACGGCGGCTGCGTACGGCCCGACGGGTATGCTCGGCGGTATCCGCTCCGCCGCGATGCTCGCGCCGGTTGCTGCTGTGATCCTGGCGCTCGGAGCCACGGCGGCGCTTGCGGATGGCCCAACGGTGGACCCCAGCGGCACGACCACCGGAAGCGCTGAGGACCTCGGTGGTGTTGGCATCGGCGGCGGCCAGGGCTTCGCCGTGACGGGAGCCGATGGCGCGCTCGACGCCGATGCCACCGCGAAGGTGTTTACGGACGCGAAGACGAGCGAGCCGTTCGCCTACAATCTCGCCGGATACGTCAACCAGAACCGCATCGCGATCAACTTCGTCTGGGTGCTGATCGCCGGTTACCTGGTGATGTTCATGCAGGCCGGCTTTGCGATGGTGGAAACCGGCTTCTGCCGCGCGAAGAGCGCGATGCACGTGATGATGACCAACTTCATGGTCTACGGCATCGGCATGCTGGCCTACTGGGCGGTCGGCTTCGCCATCGCCTTCGGGGGAGTGGGACTGACCGGACCGACGAACCTCGGGTCCGGCCTGCTCGCACTCAACAAGGAATTTAGCATCTCAGTCTCCGGCGTTGAT
>JBDUAL010000333.1:0-3246 GCA_040004685.1 Anaerolineaceae bacterium
AGCTCCGGCCTGATCGAATCAGTCACGGACGACGAGATCCTCGAAGCCTACGCCCTGCTCGCTCGCCGGGAGGGCCTCTTTGTAGAGCCGGCCAGCGCCGCCAGCGTTGCCGGGCTGTTGAAACTCGCTCGCGCGGGGCGGGCGCGCGGTGGCCGCGCCGTCGCCATCCTCACCGGGAACGGTCTGAAAGACCCGGACACCGCCCTCGCCCAGTACACGCCAGATGTCACAAAGTCCGATTCAACCGTGGCCGGCATCGAAAAAGCCCTCGGCTGGTAAGCTCGCTCCCGATCAGTGCCGCGACCAGCGGGAACCTCCCACAGCTCGGCGCAGGCACGGCCACGAAGCACACCACCCAAACGTTCCGCATCATGCTCAGACGCCGAGGGCGGCGCGAAGTTCGTCCAGGTTGGCGATTACGCGGTCCGGGATCGCCTTGGGGGATTCGCCCAGTTCCAGGCGGTCACGATGGATCCAGGCCGCATGGAGGCCCGCCGATTGGGCGCCGCCGATATCCGCGTAGAGGTTGTCCCCAACATGCCACGCCTGGTGCGGGTCAACGCCGACTGCGTTAAGCGCATGTTCGAAGACCTTCGGTGAGGGCTTGCCGTGGCCGAACTCGCCTTCGATCACCATCACGTCGAAGTACGATTCGAGGGCGAATTGGCCGATCTTCCAGCGCTGCATAGTGGCCGGGCCATTCGTGATCAGCCCGACTCGGAATCCGGCCTCGCGCAAGCTCGTAAGTGTCTCAATGGCATCGTCGAAGAGCCGCATGCGCGAACTGTTCTCCTCCCAGTAACGCTGCGAGAGGTGCGCCGCCCGTTCCACGTCCAGCCCTTCTCGCGTGAGAGCCAGCCCGATGACGTGGGTGCGAGCTTCCTCGAGGCGCGTCCGCCATTCTCGTTCGACTGCCGCTTCGTCGCTCCAGAAGCGCTGCATTTCCGCTTTGATCGTGGCGCGGAGGTTCACGGGATCGCAGCCCAGCGCAGATGAGAACTCCGCACACACCGCCCCCCAGGAAGCGTCCACGCCCCCAGAGGTGTTGAGCAGGGTATCGTCCATATCGAAGAAGACAGCGCGGGGAAGCATCCCTTTCAGGGTAGCCGGTTGTGTGCCGAGCGTCTTTCGGGGAGAACCCGCCGCCTCAATGCCTGGCGCGAAAGACGCGTCAAGCCGCGTACCAACTACACTCGCTCTATGGCGCCCACCAAACAGGACCTCGTTGCCGCATTCGCGAGCGCAGGACGGCAGCTCTGGCTTGTCGGCGGAGCGGTGCGCGATGAATTGCTCCGCCGCGGTCACGGAGACCTCGACTTCACGACTGACGCCCTACCGGACGAGATCGAGGCGATCGGCGCGGAGATTGGCGCGAACCTGCGCACCGTGGGCAAGAAGTTCGGCACGATTGGCGTCTTCATCGAGCCTGACTGGTACGAGATCACCACCTTCCGGGGTGAGTCCTACTCGGACGGCACCCGCTGGCCAGACGTGACGTTTGGCAGCTCCATCGAAGAGGACCTGGCGCGTCGGGATTTTACTGTGAACGCGCTCGCCCGGAACGCGCAGGATGGGCGAGTGCTTGATCTCTACGGCGGCGAAGCGGATCTCCGGGCCGGGATCGTGCGCGCCGTGGGCGACCCGGCGACCCGCTTTCGCGAAGACCCGCTGCGCATCCTGCGGGGGATGAGGTTCGCCAGCCAGCTCGACTTCGCGGTCGATGAGGCGACTCTCGCCGGGATGGCCGAAACCGCGCCGCTTCTCGCCTCACTCTCCCAGGAACGCGTGACCGCTGAGCTCGACAAACTACTCAGCGGCAGCAGCCCGGCGCGCGGCCTCCACGCGCTGCGCGTGACCGGAGCGCTCGAAGTGGTGCTGCCGGAGTTCGTACCGATGGTTGGGTGCGAACAGAACCGCTTCCACAAGTTCGACGTCTGGGCGCACACCGTGGCCACTGTTCAGGCGATAGAGGCCGGCGAATCGGCGCGGCTCCGGCGCTGGGCGGCGCTGCTGCACGACCTCGGCAAACCAGCCGTCCGCCACATCAAACCAAACGGTGAGTGGGGGTTCTACAAGCACGAAACCGTCGGCGCTGAACTCGCCCGAGAGCTCCTGGACCGGCTGAAGTTGGGGCGAAGGGAATCGCTCGCCATCACCATGCTCGTCCGCCGCCACATGGATCGGCCCAGGCCGGACGACCCGCGCTCGGTGCGGCGATTCATCACCAAGTGCGAGGGCCACTGGCGAGACCTGCTGGCCCTCAAGCGGGCCGACAACGTAAGCCACACCTACGACGACAGTGAGTATCACGATCGGCTCCAGGCGGCCTGCGAAACGGCTGAGCGGGAAGACGGCGAGCGGCTGAAGGGCGAGAGTCCCCTCTCCGGGGACGACCTGGTGCAGATGTTCGACCGCGAGCCCGGACCGTGGATCAAGGTAATCAAACAGCGGCTTGGGGCACTCGTGCTGGACGGCGAGTTGGCACCGGGCGACCGCGCGGCGGCCGCGCTCGTGGCCCGCCAACTGATGGGAAAGTGACCACACCTCACCCTCCGCAAGTTAGCTCACAGACCCCCGCGAGGGACTGCGCTACGCTGAAACGATGCCATATGTAGAATCACAGGGCGCGCGCATCTACTACCGCGTCATCGAAAGCCGCGGTGAGACGGAGCCTGACGCGGAGCCGCTCGTGCTCCTCCACGGTTTCACCGCCAGTTCCCGCACCAACTGGGAGTTTCCCGGGATCGCCACCGCACTTTCAGCCACCAACCGGCTGATCCTGATCGACTTCCGCGGGCACGGGAAGAGTGCCAAGCCGATTCGCAGCCGGAGCTACTCCAAGGCGATCCTTGCTGCGGACGTTATCGCCGTGATGGACGAACTAAACGTTCCGCGCGCTCGGGTGTTCGGCTACTCGATGGGCGCGATGATCGCCGCCGACCTGGTACTGAACTACCCCACCCGCTTTTCGGCGGCGATTCTTGGAGGAATGGGGATCGCGTGGCCGCCCCGCGGGAAGGGCGACGGCCGGGACGAAGAGCCCGAGGGCTTTGAGCCGCCGGAGCTCCACCGGAACAGGTCTCCTGGGCGACTCCTGCGTTATTTCACCCAGACGAACGGGCTCGCGATGGGCGCGGCGTGGCGCGGCATCTTCCGCGGGCAGCCGCCGATGGATACCTCGCGACTCCACGAAATCCGCATACCAGTGCTTGTGATCGTCGGAAGTCGCGACCGCTTCTGCGAGGG
>JBDUAL010000334.1:0-3245 GCA_040004685.1 Anaerolineaceae bacterium
CGTCATTCCCGGGCACGAACTCTCGGGTGAGGTGGTCGCGATCGGCAGCGGCGCCGAGGCCACGCTTGCCGAGATCGTCTCCGTCTGCCCGATTCTCTGTTGCGGCAGTTGCTCGTTCTGCCGCGAAGGCTTCCGCAACCGCTGCCCAGCGCGCCGCACCCTCGGCTACGACCTCGATGGTGGTATCGCCGAGTTCGTGCGCATCCCGGCCAAACTCGTGGCGATGGGCCATCTGCTGACCATGGATCCTGCGACGCCTTCCCATCTCCGCGCTCTCGTCGAGCCGTTCGCTTGCGTTTTGAACTCGATCGAATCGCTTGCCATCGGCGCGGCAACGTCTGTCGCCATCGTTGGCGGCGGGCCGATGGGCCTCCTCCACCTGATCGCGGCCCGCGCCTACGGAGCCGGGCCGGTGATGGTCATCGAACCCGAGCCGGAACGCCGTTCGGTCGCTCTCGAACTCGGTGCAGACGCTGCCGTCTCGCCGGATGACGCATTGGCGGTTGGCATGGAGCTGACGAAGGGCGAAGGCTTTCGTGCCGTTGCGCTCGCTGCCGGCATTGCGGACGCTGTGCCCCTCGCCCTCGGGCTTGCTCGCCGCCTCGGTTCGATCAACCTCTTCGCCGGCTTCCCTCCCGCCGCGGTTCACACCCTCGACCTGAATCGGGTCCACTACGACGAAGTGCGAATCTTCGGTACCCAAAATGCCCCATTCCACCTCTACGCCAAGTCCGGGAGGTTGATCCCCCGCCTGCCGTTGTTGGGACGTGTCGTCACCAACCAGTACACGCTAGCGAACGCGGCCGATGCCTACACGGCGCGGCTGGGCAAGTCCGGGCTGAAGAGCGCCATCGTCCTCGAACCGTAACCGGGGCGAAGGCCTCCGCCTTTCCCGTCGCCAAACCTGTTCGCTCTCGTCAGGTCGTCTGACGCGCAGCCAGCCGGCGTTTCGCGGCGTGCGTCACCATGTCGGTAATGCCCATCAGCCCCTGGCCTTTGCCCATCGAAAGGTCCTTGCCGAACACTGTCAGGACGGCCTCGGGGCTCACCGCGGCCACCTCTTCCAGCGGCTTTCCGCTGAGCGTCTCATCGAGGATTACCGACCACGCCTTCGCCGAAAGTCCCTGCGGGTTTTCGACTGCGAAGTGGAACTTCAAGGTGCCGTCCGGCAGCTCTTCGGGGAACACGTACGCCTCCGATTCACAGCGTTGCACGTGGTTCTCTTCAGCAAACGGCCGCTTCGCTATCGATCCAGGTACCTCGTTGAACTCGTCTGCGAATTCGATCAGCAGTTCCGCGCGTTCGCTTCGATCGAGGTCGGCGAAATCGTTGAGGACGTCTTGAAAGGCCCGCGGTACATCGGTCACCCCTCCAGTGTAGACGATGCGTTGCCCCAAAACGGCTTTGTCGCTAGCTCGCCCATTGCCCGAGGAAGGCGTTTGCGGCGCGCTGGATTGCGAGGATCTGCTGCTCCGCCGAGCCGTCCGCGTAGGCTTCGAAATCACCATCGGAGTTGGTCTGAAGCGCCGCGCCGGCCGCCTGTAGTGCGCCCGAAAGCGTCGCCGCCACCGCGCGAAACAGGCGCTCCCGGTCGATCTCCGCCGGTTGTGCCGAGATGTATTGCAGCGCGTCCCGAAGGTGTGGTCCGATCACGACCGGCGTGCCGCCCAGCGAAAGGCCCCAGTGCAGATGCGGGCCAGTCGTCAGTCCCGTCATTCCTACCAGCCCGAGTCCGTCCCCCCGTCGAACGCCCTGCGCGCGGGCAACGTCGATGCGCGAGAGGTGCGCGTAGAGCGAGACCCGCCCCCCGCCGTGTTGGAGAACGACGTAGCTTCCGAATACTCCGCCGCTTGCCTGCGCGTCGATCACGACGCCCGCGGCCGGTGCGAGCACCGCAGTGCCGACTGGCGCTGCGATATCGACGCCGCTATGGCCGCCCGCGTGCTCGGCGATGTCTCGTGCGCCGAACTTCGATGTGATCGGTCCGGCGAGAGGGTAGCCAGCGAATATATCGCCGTGGATGAAGGCTGGGCCAAACAACTGTTCTTGCATGCCGTCAGGCTCCCCTGGGCGTGGGGCAGGGCCAATCCCAGGCTGTCGCACTCTCGCTAATAACAATAAGGGAATTCCCTGATTACAGGAATAGTTCGCAAGGCCCAAACTAACGTTATGGCAGCGCATACCCCAACGGAAATCAGCCTGCTCAGCGAACCTCATCGCGCGATCTTGTTGAATCTTGGCCTCTTCCATAACAACGGCGAGCCGATTGAGGCGCTTTTCGAACGTGTCGCAGATCTGCTCGAGGGTGCCCTGGAATTCGACTACCTCGGAATCAGTCTTTTGACCGAGGGCACTCGCGTGAGGTTGGTCGGTGCCCGGCCTCCGCTCGATGGCCCCGTTGGTTCTGAATTCGACCTGGGAGAGGCCGCAGTGGCGCGGCTCATTACCAATCCCGGCGTTTGGGTCTTCAAGACGGACGTCGCTGACCCGCAGACGGCCGCGTTGGCCACCGCCGGGATCACGCACGGCGTTGCGTTCGCTCTGCACGATGGCTCCCGGCCGCTCGGTACCTTCACTTTCGGGCGGATCAGGGAAGAGCTGTACGCCGAGGCAGACCTGGAGTTCATCCGGCTGTTCGGGTTGATGCTCAGCCATTCGATCGCCGCCTACCTGCGCACAGAACAGGCGCGCGCGGAGGCCGCGTGCGCCCGGTTGTTGAACGAAGCCGCCCTCATCCTCAACGCTGGTCAGCCTGCTGGACGGTTCTTCGATCGGTTGAGGCAGCTACTCGCGGCGGCTATACCGACGGAAAGCATGGTCTTGCTGCTGGCCGAAGCGGACGGGTCGAATCTTCGGGTGGCGGGTTCGTTGCCATCACACAACCTCAAGCGGGGCGCTTTGATCCCGGTATCCGCAGTCTCGGATGAAGTGCTCATAGGAACGGGAAATTCGGTCAACGAGCACCTAGTCTCCGATCTCGATTCACCGTTGGTCCGCGGCACCGGCGCTAACGCCGTCCAACGGTTGGCTGTTGCCGTTCTGCGTGATGGCCCGCGCTTGCTCGGCATCCTTAGCCTCGGGCGCCAGGAGAATCGCTCATTCACCGCCTCTGAATGGGAACTATTGAATCGGCTCGCCGCCTTCCTCGGCCAGCCGCTGGCGATCGAAGAGCGGATCGCCGCCACCGAATCTGAAGCCGCGCGCGCCTCGCTGCTCAATCAGTTGGGGTTGCTGCTGAACGCTGG
>JBDUAL010000335.1:0-3241 GCA_040004685.1 Anaerolineaceae bacterium
CATGGGCCGCAGGCGGCAGCAGCACATGGACTACATCCGGACGCGACCCGGCAAACAGATCGTCAATAGAATCATAGGCCTGCGGGATACCCCAGGTCTGTTGAAACTGACTGGCTTTGTTTTGTTCACGGTCGCAAACGGCGACTATTTCGACGCCCGGAGTGGACCGCAGCGCAAGCGCATGAGGAGCCGCGATGACCCCGGTACCGAGAAGCGCCACACCCAGGGGTGTCGATGGAGTTGTTTGCACGAAAAGGATGGCCGAAGAATTAGCTCAATTATATCAGTGTGCGGCCGGTATGCGATTCTCAAACATGCTGCAAAAAAAGGCCCAGCAAACCATTGTGTGGGCGCAGGTAGCGCAATCGGGAGGCGCTATCTCACTTACCCCATGCGCCGAGGGATTCGGACGTTTTACGCGGGGACGGGGACGTTTTTATGCGTTGTTAGCCTATCGTGAGCGTTTGCCGCTCAGAATGATTCTTTCCGCTTCGACGCGTCGCGATCATCACGTCATGGGATCGACCGGCGAGGCGATGAATCCATAAGCTTCATAGAAGCGTTTCGCCGCCTCCGAAATCGCATGGACCAGCAGCGCTCGAATACCAGCGATCTCGGCGGCCTGCATAGTGCGTAGCACGGCATCCTTCAGCAAACCTGTGCCAATTCCTTTCCCTGGAAGGCCTTGTCAACGGCCAAAATGTAGGCACCGGCGGCAATGCTTCCCAGTGCCATGAATAGACCGGCAGGGGTGAAGGCCGCCAGCAAACGTTGATATTGCGACTTTTCTGTCTTGAACGTAAGAACAGCGCAGGCGACGTAGACGCCGGCAAACGCCCAGTTGTTCAGATTTTCCCCACGTTTCAGGAGCATGTTTAGGAGTGTAGCGATTTTGGCGTTTTGGGAGCGATCCGGTAAGGCTAATGCTAATCCTGCCCCTTTACTTTCAGCGGCAGACGACAATGAAGAAGCATGGCGAACACGGTCGAGACCGCCCCGCTCAACATCGAAGCCGTCAATTTGGGGTTGATTTTTGAAGCGAATTCGTCTTTTCGACCGCCTGGGCGAAAGCCGGCCAGGCGTTTGACATGGCCTTCGATAGTGCCAGAAGCTTCGCGGCCAGGTCCTCGGCTCCGTAGAATTCGATCCGGAGCTCGCCGGGTTTCAGGGCGATGTCGCCCGAGAGATCCCGCAGCCGGCGTTCTTCCACATCGGCCGCGGCCGGGATGCGGACCCGCCGCGCCGCGAGCTGGCTGCGTGTCCTGTCGAGATCCTCGACCACACGCGGCCATCGCCGATGTTGGAGCCGATACCGATTCGGGGCATTCTGGGTGTCCAACATCATGCTGACACGCTGCGGGGCGCGAGTGTGGCAGGCCTGACCTCGTGCTCACGGCAAGGACAGCAGGATTTATTTCCTCGAGGCGGACCGCTCGACTATGTAGACCGAGGGGTGAACGACGGTCAGCTTCATCGGCCGGTTGGGCGGCCCTGCGCCACAGGTTCATAGATCCAAGCGCTGGATCTGGGTCCCGTATCGTGGCCATAGCCTCCGGTGATGAGGACGCGCTCACCAGGCAGCAATGCCGCGGCTGAAAACTGGCCAGCCATTCGAGTACCTCCGCCAACCACCTCGCTCTCGCCAGTCAGAAGATCGTACTCCTCCGCCTGTGTTGCACCGCCCGCAAGCAGCAACCTGCGACTCGACAACACGAAGACCGTGCCACGGTGTTTGTAGCGGCCGAGGCGCATGTCAGGCGCGGCCTGGAACCGAGCGGTGGCGGGATCGAACACTTCGGCACTCGAATAGACGCCTTCGTTGTCACGCTCGTCCGCACCGCCAGCGATGAAGACGCGACCATCGTCGAGCGCGACGCCGTCATGCTTGTGGCGGCGGACGCCCATCTGAGCCGCGTCCTGAAACCGTCCCGTTGCTGGATCGAAGATCTCCGAGGTGCGAGAGATAATTGCGGCAGCGCGACGACCACGGTGTCCACCCGCAATGAGGACGCGCCCGTCACGCAGTTTGATGGCAACGTGACTCTCGCGGGGCTCACTCATGGAGCCGGTTGCGGAGAAGACGCCGGTGCGCGGGTCGAAGATCTCTGCAGTCGCCAGGAAGGTCCACTCCGTCCCCACGCCGCCGACGAGCAAGACACGACCATCGTCCAAGAGCACCGCTTCGTGACCCGCCCGCGCCATGGTCATGCGGCCTGCGGTGCGGAACGTCTTCGTGACTGGGTTGAACAGTTCAGCCGTCGCGAGATACTGTTTGTCCGCAGCCATGCCACCCGTGATCAGGACCCGGCCGTCCGACAACCGCGTTGCCGCGTGACTGTGTCGGGGATCGCGCGGCTGCGCGATGGGGGTGAACTTCTCGGCGCGCGAGTCGAATAGCTCGGCTTGTGCAGTCTCTGATTCCGCGCCCGTGAACCCGCCGAAGATGAGCACGTCGCCGACCGGTAGCGTGGTCGCGGTATGCACCGCGCGCGCCATATGCATCGATGCGGTCGCGCGCAGCAGCCCAACCCTGCGCGTCGGCTGCGCCAAGGTCGGCGTGGGCGCTACCAACGGACCAATCGTGGCCCCCAAGCCGATTGCCAAGGCTCCCGCAATCATCCATCGCGACCGGCCATCGATCACAACGAGCCCTCATGCAAGCGCGGTCCGCTCAAGTTATGTTTAGGCTGACCAGGGAACAACCCCAGTGGCGAACGACGATTCGCTGCGGAGTTGTTCATGACACTTGGCTCCACGAAATACCTCGTACTTTGAACGCGAGGATAGCACAAGTAAGAAGCTAGGCACCGCGGTCACCAAGAGAAGGTCGCCAAGACAGGGTAACTTCGCCAACCGTCCGCCGCACGTCCTTGCTGATCCCGCCTGCCAACTCCAGGATCGTCGGCAAACCGGAAAGACTGCCGTTTCCGTCATGCGGTCCCGCAGATCAAGAATTCTGACCGTCGAGGCAGGGCTCGCGTTCGCGCAAATGGCTCACGCGGTCGCTGGCGTTCTGGCTGAATCAGGGGGCGAAGTTCGTGCTGCTGCACTCGGCATTCGAAGGCGGACAACCCGACGCCGGCGAGAAGGCGCACTCGCTCATCGCCGACACGGGGGACATCAAGTCGTTCAAGCTGGAAGATTCTCAACCGTTTGCGAGGCTGGCGTCGTTCATGTCGGCGCTCGCGGGTGCGGAGAAGCTTCAGAGGGCCACGCCGCTGAACTTCCGCGCTCGCGAACG
>JBDUAL010000336.1:0-3241 GCA_040004685.1 Anaerolineaceae bacterium
CCTTGACATGGCCCCCAAAATGAACGACTGTTTATTCAGTGAATGAACAGATATTCACTCAGGAGGAATCATCCATGTACGAAGAACTGGCCAGAGCCCGAGCGAACGAACTGCGCGCCTTAGAGCGCACGATCAATCAACGCATGCGGTGGGCCGAAATCAGCACCATCGAGCGCCTTGAAAAGGCTCTCCGCGTTGCCCGCGGACGCTTCTATTCGGTCGCCGCGCCGGTCCTAAAAACAAACTAGCTCGCCGTGTCCGCGCTGCCACATCCGCCTCCCATGCTGATGTGTGCAGCCGCGGGCCGGTGTATAAGTAGGCTTTAGGATGTTCATGTGATGGCCAAGGTTTCAGACGCTCACCTCGCTGCGCGCCGCAGGAGCATTGTCGTAGCGGCCTGCGGCGTGTTCTCCCGAAAAGGCGTCGAAAGCGCCACGATGGCCGAGATCGCCTCGGAAGCTGGCCTCTCCCCCGGGGCGCTCTACCGCTACTTCGAGAACAAAGAGCAGCTTGCCAATAGCTGCATGAGCGAAAACGCCACAGACCTTGAAGACCAGTGGAAACGCACCCCGGATGACTCCACAGACCCTCTGCGCGAGTTCCTGGAACTCTCCCGCAAGACCTTAGGCACCCTGAACGACCCCGACGAGCGCACCCACACCCTCCTCATGCTTGAGCACATCGTCATGGGCGTCCGCCAGGGCGATGCTGACCTGGACGACCTTCGTGCCGGATTTGCGAAAACCCGCGAAGGCATCCGCCAGAGGCTGGCGCTCGCCAAAGCAAACGGCCAGCTCCCCAGGGGCCTGGACCCGGAGCTTTCGGCCGGCGCCCTCTTCTCCTTCTACCTCGGCGCGCGCGTTTCAAAAGCGGTGGATAGCGACATTGATACCACCGGCCAGCTCGATCAGATGCTCGGGCTCCTCCGCGCCATCTCGCCCGCGCCCGTTTCCTGATCTGTCCGAACCCAGCTTCCTAAACCTCCACCTCGGCGAGCAGCGCGAAATGATCGCTCGGGTAGAGCGTCGAATCGCCCAGCGCGGGTTGGTTGCACGCCACCTCTGCCGAAAGCACCCCGATTTCGCCCTTCACCCAGATATAGTCCAGGCAGTTCGGATCCCCATCCGTGTCCATCGTCTCCGCCTGGATGCCGGATGGCCACGTCACCGCCGGCTCGTCGTCATGGACCTCGTAGTGGGCGGACGCGAACCCCGCCGCGAGCATCGCCGCGTAGGTTGGTTCATACGGCGGCGCGTTGAAGTCGCCGACTATCACCGTTGCGTTTGCCGCCGGAACGTCAGCCATCCACCGGAGGATTGCCTGCGCCTGCTCTTCCCGTATCGCACTTTCTGCGGGCACGTGGTGGAGGTGGGTGTTCGCAAACCAGACCATCGTTTGGCCGGGCAGCGCAACCAGTACCCGTTGCGCCACGCGAGCCTCGCTCAGACGCAGTACCTCGTGCGAAACCACTTCCCCGAGGCTGACCAGGATTGCGTCGCCGAACTTCGGATTCCGCTCAACCCGCGCATCGAAGCTGCGGTAGTGCCGTTCTGGCAGCTGCGAGCTGAGGAAGTCATCCTGGCGAGGCTCGCTGAAGACCACCTCCTGGAGACCGGCTATGTCAGCAGCCAGGCCGGCGAACGCGGCGCCGAGCAGCGGCTTTCGCTCCTTGTAGCGGTCGGTGATGTTGCGGATGTTGTAGGTCGCCAGCGTCAGCTTCACGGCGGCGAGTGTAGCGAACTGCGGGCCAATTCGCGCGGCAGTCGGCGGCGTTAGTCCCGGAGGCAACCTGACGCGCGCAGGGCCTGGACGATGCGGGTGCCCGTGCCCGCTGGCGCATCCATCTCGAGGGTCATGATTGCGATCGCGTCCACCAGGGGGCTTGCGGAAAGGGCTGCCAGCGTCTCATCGAACGCGGCCCACGCGTCCTCCGCGTGCCCGTTCGCCAGGCGGCCGCGCAACCGCTCTGGCAGGCGCATGCCGATGCGCGTCTCCAGCCCTTCCGCCGCCGCGCTGGAAAGTACCGGCATCACCATCGCAACCACGGCGGTTTCCGGCGCCGAATCCTTCACCGCCTCAGCCGCCGGACGAAGCGCTTCCAGCTCGAACACCGGCTGTGTCTGGACGTAGCTGGCGCCCGCTTGCAGTTTCGGCAAGAGATTGCGGATGGCCGCAGCGGCATCCGGAGCGTACTGATTGAGTGTGGCACCGATGGTTGCGCCCGGCATCAGGTCGCGGGCCATGGCCACCACTTCGCGGATCGCCGGCGTGTCCGCGGTATCGCCGCCCGCGTGATCGCCGCGGATGCAGAGCAGCTGGCGGATGCCGCCCGCCGCTGCCCGCTCAATCTGTGCTCGGACGTCGTCCCTCGTTGCCCCGCGCGTGACCAGGTGCCAGACCGGTTCGAAGCGTCCGCCACAGAGATGGAGCGATGCATCCAGGCTGGATTGGCGCCCGGGACGCTGAATCACGTTGACCGTCGAAATCGCCTCGCCCAGCAGCCCGGCGCGCCGCAGCAGCACCCCCGGCAGCGGTTTCTGCGGCGGCGTTATCTCCAACGCGACAGGGAATCGGCCGCCATACAGGGCCTCGGCAAACGTCATCCCATGAGAGTGCCGAACCGGGAAGCAAAACGCAAAGGTAGATTCTTCGGATCGAATTACTCCCTACAGCGCCGGTACCGCCGCTGCGTTGGAGGCTAATCGGGGCCGCGACGCCGTTTGTCCTACGGGACGCCCCTCCACGGTCGCGGGCTGGTACGCGACGGCCACCTTCGCGACGGGTAGGCAGTGACATGAGGCTGTTGTGGGGCCCTCCAGAACAAGTGCTTTTGCGTTGCTAACGCCGTTCTAACGCGTTTAGCGCGTTTAGCGCGTCGCGCGCGTTCTGGACGTTTCTGGACGGTTTTGGGGGCGCGGCGCGCAGGGCAACGCTTTTGCGGTGGTTGCGAGCCGGTTAGCCTCCAACGCCGCGGCGGTGCCGGCGGGTAGGGTGCGGTTCGATACCAAACCGGAGTGTTTCGTGCTTTGGGGACCGTGTTGAGCTGGGCGGGCGGACAACCAGACTCAGCAGCAATCATCCTTGTAGCCGCTGATCGCGAACGGCGTCGTCTACCTGACCTCGACCGGCGGCAGCGTCTACGCCTTCGACGCCACGGACGGGACCCTGCTGTGGAGCCGGTTCGTCTCGTCCGCGGGAATCACGGCGAATCCCGTCGTCGTCAACGGTGGGCTCACGGTCG
>JBDUAL010000337.1:0-3240 GCA_040004685.1 Anaerolineaceae bacterium
TCGGGTTTTCGGCGTACTCGCCGGTCATGCCAGTGCGTACGAATGGGTAGAGCACAGAGAATGCGGAGATCAGACCGGCGGCCTTGCCGAGGTTCACTGCCAGCACCTTGGGCAGCTGCAACACGGCCCAGTTTGCAATCGAGTAGCCCGGCACGCTTGCCCCGGGGTCGATCGACTGGCGCGAGGAGATGTAGACGATCTGCATCGGTTGGTTGGCGTAGACCGCTTCCCCCGCCCAGAGGTGGGTCATTGCGATGAAGCCGTCCACCTTTGTGTTCAGCACGGCCTTCGATTCAGTGAGGTTGTTGATGAACGCCTGGCGTACCTTGGCGCGGCGCTTGGCCATCGATTCGCCCTCGACTTCGCGCAGAGAGCGGCCGAAGGAGTAGCCCTTCTCGGTGAGCCCAGAGTTGCAGATGACGAGGTTCGGCAGGCCGCCCATTTTGTCGATGATGTACGTCCGCGTGGCCCAGAGATCGTTCAGGTTGGTGACGTCGGCCTGGATGGGAAAGGCGTTCACACCCTCCTCCTGGAGGACATCGACGAGGTCGAGCGCGTCATCGAAGCTGCTGTGGAAGTGGACGCCGACGGCGGCTGCGCCGTTCATGCCGGCGGCGAGGGCGAACGACTGGCCAAGACCCTGGTCTTTGCCAGCACCGCTGATGAGCACGCGCTTGCCTTTGACGGCGGCTGCGAATTCGGCGGGATAGCGAAACTTTTCGGGGTCAACGGTGAAAGCCATGGGGAGGATCTCCTGCTGATATTGACGGTCACTATATCCGAGCGCCCGGCCATAGGCGATTCAGGGGGTTGAAGGCTGCGGGGACGGTAGTGACCATCCCGATAGGCTGCTTTCACTTTGCAGCCGGGCGCCTACCACCAAAGGATGTCGTCCAACGGGTCTTCGTGCTGTTCGATCGCTGGGTCGGTGTCATCCATCGACCAGAGGTCTGTTCCGAGGTACTTCCAGCCGCCGTCCGCGAAGATCATGACGATGTTGCCGCGCGTCAGGCGGCTTGCGGCGCGCATGGCGGCGTGGAGCACGGCGCCGCTGCTGATGCCGCCGAACAGCCCTTCGGCGAGCATCGCCCGGCGGGCGTGGGAGAACGCGTGGCGGTTGCCGACGATGATCTTGCCATCCAGCACGCTTTCATCGAGCACCGGCGGGATGAAACCGTCATCGAGCGATTTCAGTCCCTGGACGTGGACGCCGAGCCGGGGTTCGACGCCGAAGATGTGGCAGGCGGGGTTCGCTTCCTTCAGCCTGCGGCCGACGCCGCTGATCGTCCCGCCCGTGCCGATTCCGGCCACCAGTACATCGACATGCGCCACGTCCGCGAGGATCTCGGCCCCGGTTGTTTCGTAGTGCGCGGCCACGTTTTCGGCGCTATCGAACTGGCCGAGGTAGTAGGCGCCCTCCTGCGCCGCAATGGCCTGGGCAACTTCGCGCGCGGTCTTGATGCCAGCCTGGCGGGGTACGCGCCGGATGCGCGCGCCGTAGACGCGCAGCAGTTGTTCGATCTCGGGGTAAACGCTGTCCGGCACACAGACATCGACGGGGTGGCCGAGCAGCCGCCCGTAGAGGGCGAGGGCGACGCCGGTGTTGCCCGTGGAGGCCTCAGCGATACGCTGCCCCGGTGCGAGCGCCCCACTCCGCTTCGCCGATTCAAGGATGCGGAGGACGATGCGGTCCTTGATGCTGCCGGTGGGGTTCTGCGCTTCCAGCTTGGCAAACAGCCGGACGCCAGGCGATGGCGAAAGCGACTTGAGCTCAACCATCGGCGTGTTGCCGACGAGCGCGGCGAGCGATTCGAACGGGTTCACAGGGCGATCTCATCCCAGCAAACCGCGCGTAAGAGGTCAGATAGATGCCGAAGGTTGGTTGTCGCCACTACGACCTCGTCGAATTGTCCTTCGAGTTCGAGCACTGTGGCCGCCGGGATCACCTTTCCATTGTATCGGATGCGGATGTATCGGATGCGGAAAAACCCTTCGCCTACTTTGCGGCTGCGTCCAAAACCGATTTCCAGGCGGCGTTGTTCGCGGGGTTCTCCGGGACGAGCTTACCGTTGACCACGAATGAGGGCGTGCCCTTGAGGGAGAGCGCCTGCACTGCTTTGTAATCCGCCGCAACGGCGTCCAGCGGAGCATCGGAAGCGTAGCAGGCAGCAAACTTGGCGGGATCCAGCGCCAGCGTGGCAGCGTACTCTTTGAACTTCGCTTCGCTGAACGCGTCTTGGAGCGCAGGCCCGCCTTCGTACGATTCGGCCTGGACGAGGAACAGTCTCTTGGCGTAGGGCCAGAACTGATCCTGCTGATTCGCGCACTCTGCGGCGGCCATCATCGGCAGGGACGTCTGCCCCAGCGGGAAGTAGCGGAACTGGATCTGCACCTTCCCGGTCTTCACGTAGGAATCGACGATGAACTGTTCGAAATCTGCGGTGAATTCGAGGCAGTGGATGCAACGGAAGTCTTCGAACAGTTCAAGCTTTACCTTCGCGTCGTCGTTGCCCAGATTTCGGCCCCTGGCTAGTTCGGCGGGGCTGGAGAGGGCGTTCATCTTGGCGACGTACCCACCCGCCTTGGGGTCTTTCGCCGGAGCGGTGGCCGCTCCACCTGTGGGAGTGGTCTTCGAAGCGTTCGAGTCGTCGTCTCCGCCGCAGGCAGCGAGCGCAAACACGGCCAAAACACCGAGGAGCGCGGGTGCAATCCGGTTAAGCATCGAGGAACTCGTTCACCAGGCTCATGAAGATTTCGAACTGGTCGTGGTGCACCCAGTGGCCCGCCTTGTCTACTTTGACCGAGCGGTAGTGGTGGAAAGCGCTGAGGTCCAGGGACTTGAAACGGGCACCCCAACTTTCTTCGCCCCAGAGAATCAATATGGGGCAGCGGATCTGGTTCCAAAGGTCACGCGCGTCCTCCATATTGAACTCGTATGGTGAGCCGGCGTGGGTGAAGTTATCGAATTTCCAGGTCACTTCGCCTTCGACCTCGCGTGACCCGGTGATGGTCAGGTGGCGGGCAAGTTCGGGCGAAAGGTGGCGGTTCGCTGTAATCATGCGATCCGTTGCTTCATCGATGCTGGCGTAGTTACGCAGCTGGCGCCCTTCCAGCTTGCGCATGCTCTCCATCCACTGGCGCATGCGAACGTGGGCTGGCCGGCGCTCGCCAGTGGACCAGCCCATGCCCCCAAGCCCTTCGATGGAGACGAGCTTCGTTGCCTTTTCAGGGAAGGTTCCG
>JBDUAL010000338.1:0-3228 GCA_040004685.1 Anaerolineaceae bacterium
ACGGTTCGAGTGCTGAGTGCTGAGTGGTGGACGTCCTCCATGCCGGGCCACGGCAAAGCCGTACTTAGCACTCGGGCACTTCCTTGCTACACGACCGGGTCCAGGAGGTCCTTGAAGGATTGGCTCATGCGTTCGCGACGGTCACCGAGGCCGATCACTTCGAGGCGATGCATATACTCGTTGACCTGGCGCTTGCGCATGATCAGCAGCTTGTCGTAGCCCTCGTCCATCTTCTCGATGCCGCCGCCGGCGAGAATAGCGAGCGCTTCGCCGGTCATCGGGTTGGTCGTCAGGCCGGCCTGCTGGTTCTGGCCGAGCGCGCCTTCCTGGATGTCCAGGTAGTGGTGCAGCTCTTCCTTGCGCCACGGCTCGGTGTCCATCACGTACTTCAGGTGCGTGACGCCAAAGGCGAGGTGGCGGCTCTCATCCTGCGCTGCCAGGCGGAACATCTTCTTCTCTGCTTCGTTCTGCGAGATCAGTTCGCCCATGCGGAAGAGCGTCTGCACAAAGCCTTCGCCGAAGAGGTGGAGGAGCGCCGTCATCTCGGTGAAGTCGTCCACGGAGAGGAGGTTAATGGCGCCGAAACCGGCGTCCACCATGCCGCCGCCGTTGACCAGGGCGCGCTTGCGGAACACGTCCAGGTGGCGGCTTTCGTCCATGATCTGGGTGCCGAGAAAGAGCTGAGCTTCAAAGTGATCCGGGTGAACCTGCTCCATGAAGCGGCCAGGCAGGTCACCCGCAATGAATTCTACCTGGGTGAGGAAGGTACAGAGTGTACACATCGCCCATTCGAGGTCGGCGGACATTGGCTTGACGGTGTCCCACGGGATGTCAGAGGCGCTCGACCACTGGCGCTGGTTCGCCTCTTCGTACAGGAGCATGGCGCTTTCCGACCAAACATCGGCCTTCGAACGGTACTGGCGGGCATGGCGAGCGGAGCGTGGGTCAGCCTTCGAACCGCGGGCGGCGAAGATCGGGCTACCGGCTTCATCGAGGGCGTTTACGCCGTAAGTGACCATGTTGATCTGTTCGAGCGTGAGACCGCGGCGCCCGGGCTGGATGCGCATGTCCTGTTCGGTATCAAGGTTCAGCCAATCGAAATTGAGTCCGGGCACTTCGACAAATGCGGGAGAAGTCACGGGTCAGCCTCCACGAAGACGCGGGGCCACGAGGCGGGCCGCCGCAATAGGCAGAGTGTATACGAAGAATAGGGAGTTGTGTAGCCGGGGCGCCCGAAAACTGACAACTCACGCTCCACACTCCACACTCGTCATCGCAGGAGGCATCCCATGGCTGTTCACTATTCGGTTGAGGGCGCGGTGGCGGTCGTCACCATAGACCGCCCCGAGGTGCGTAACGCCGTTGACCGGCCGACCGCGCAGGCGCTCAAAGTGCATTTCGAAGCGTTCGAGGCGGATGATTCGCTCTACGCGGCGGTGCTCACCGGTTCCAAGCGCATGTTCTGCTCGGGGGCGGACTTGAAGGCGGTCTCAGATGGTCGCGGGAACCGGGTGACCGAGTCTGGCGATGGGCCGCTGGGCGTGACGCGCATGCTCCTTTCAAAGCCGGTCATCGCCGCCGTCGAGGGCTTTGCGGTGGCTGGCGGACTGGAACTCGCTGCCTGGTGCGATCTGCGCGTGGCCGCCCGTGATGCGGTGTTCGGCGTGTTCTGCCGGCGTTGGGGAGTGCCGCTCGTGGACGGCGGCACCATTCGCCTCTCGCGGCTGCTGGGCCACAGTCACGCACTCGACATGATTCTGACCGGGCGTGGGGTGAGTGGCGATGAAGCGCTACGTATGGGGCTCGCAAACCGCCTGACGGAGCCCGGCGGCGCCCTCGCCGAAGCGATGGAGCTCGTCGACGACCTCGCCGCGTTCCCCCAGCGCTGCCTGCGTTCGGACAGGCTTTCGTCCTACGAACAGTGGGGGATGGGCGTGGATGAGGCGCTATTGAACGAATACCAGCACGGCCAGGGCACGATCGCCTCCGGCGAAACACGCGAAGGCGCAACCCGGTTCGCGCAAGGCGAGGGCCGTCACGGCAAGTTCTGACTGGCGGCGCCCGGAGGTTCCGGATCATGCGGGAGTCTTACCCCCAGTCGCGAAGGAACTCGTATCGATCGGCGATATCGGCAGGTTCGAGCGCCGTCGCAAGCCGCTGCAGTCTGCCCAATCGGTCGCTCAGCGAATACTTCTGCTGGACTACGAACACGATCCCGGCGTGATGCGATCCCTCGCCGAGCAGGCGAAAGTGGATCTGAAGGAAGTCACCGATGTTGCTGGTCACGAACCCGACGTTCCCGCCCTGCGTAGGCGAGATGCTGTTCGTCGGGTGCCCCAGAGAGGTTGGAGTCCCACGGCGCCTGGGCGTCGATGCCTTCTGCACGGAGCGCGAGGATGATGCGCCACTCGGCGGAGTCGTCATCCAGGTAGAACCGGGTCAGCACTACGAGGCGTGGCGCTTCGAACTGTGCTCAATCCAGAGCCGGTCGTGCTCCGATTCTCTGGCCACGAGTTCCGCATCGATCGCCGGCCGGTTCGCGTGGTAGAACGCCGGCGCCGCGTACACCTGCGCATGGCTCAGGTGATTGTCGAAGACGTCCCGGACAATCTCCTCAGCGGAGAGTCCCTCAGCGGCGAGCGTCGCGATTCGGCAAACGCTCACGCCGGTCCCCGTAATGAGTGGGCTACCGTCGCGCTCCTCTGGGTCGATCGTGATCAAATTCTCAATACCAACGAGCGCCGTCATCCATCCAGTATACAGCGCCGCAGCAGCCCTCATTCCAGGATGCGCATCCCTGAGAGGTAGCCCGGCTCTGCAAACATCGCCGACGGCACCGCTTCCGCAACGGCCGCGCGAATCGCCACAAGGTCTGTGCCACCTTCCGGCGTGACTGGCGGCATCCAGTTGTCGTGGTGGCCGGGAACGATCACCTTCGGCTGCAAGAGACGCGCTTCGAGGGCTGCAAAATGCGCGAGTGACCCCTGGATCGGCTCGCCGTCCACGTTGCCGCGTCCAGCGATAGCCAGGATCGCCACGTCCGGCTTCAAGCCTTCGAGCACTCCAGTCCAGCAGCCAGATGTGTCCTGCCAGAACCCTCGGCGGGCAAGCGCGTGAAGGCTGTAAGGCCGCTGAAGCGCTGGGTGAGCTCATTTTTGACAGACTCGAAGGAATTCTTCGGAAATGCCTGCCCCGCATTATCCCGCACCGGCAGAAGAATTTCGACCA
>JBDUAL010000339.1:0-3225 GCA_040004685.1 Anaerolineaceae bacterium
GTTCGCCTGGCGGATGCACCCGATGGGCGGAGTCATGTGGCCAAAGCCGTGGTCGATGGGCAGATCTACGTGATCGGGGGCTTGCTCGGTGGAGCGGCCGGGTCGAGCGCGACGCCGACCGTCCAGCGGTTCGATCCTGGCTCGCGCTTGTGGTCGACGGCGGATACGGCTCCCCAGCCCCTCGATCATGCCGCCGCGACGGCGGTTGCCGGAGTGATCTACGTCTTCGGTGGGAACTTCGAGCATCCGACCGTTGCGGCGCTGCGCTACGAAGTGGCCAGCCACCGGTGGACAGCCGTTCGGGCGATGCCTGAGCCGCGGGCCGCAGGCGGTGCGGTGACCATCGGCTCGGTCATCTACGTTGCCGGCGGGTATGGGACCCGTCCCGACGAGCCGTTAGCGAGTGCCTATCGCTACGACCCGTCAGTCGATACCTGGGAGCCGCTGCCACCGCTCCCGACGCCACGTCAACACGTCGCGATGGTGGCGTATCGCGGTCAGGCATGCGTGATCGGCGGCGGGAAGTCTGCCGGCGCTGCGTCGACGGCGGTCGAGTGCTACGACCCCGGAGCGAACCGCTGGTCGGCCCTGCCACCGCTGCCGACGCCAACCAGTGACTTCGACGCCACGACTGTGGGCGACCTGATTGTGTGTGCAGGCGGCGGGAGTCTCCAGGGTCAGATCGTTTCCATCTTCGACGGAACCACGTGGAAGCGAGGTCCCGAACTCGCCGTGAACCGGTACGGGGTCGCGGTCGCCAGCGTGGGTCGAACCGTGTTGGTGCTCCAGGGAGCGAGCGTTGTGCCGCCATATCCAGCGGGTGCGGCCGAGGCGCTGACGCTGCCATGAGGGTCGATGGACGGCCTACCTCAACCACATGTGCATGGTGTCTATGAAGAGACCGGCAGTGCAGCGGGTCGCGGGCGCAATCGTTGGCTTGAGCGTACTGGCTGTGCTCAACGCGCTGACGACGGGGCACGATATTCCGGCGGCGCCAAACACGCTGGTTGTGTTCGCGCTAGCCGGACTCGTGTTCTTCGCGGGTCGCCGATGCAGTGAGGACGCGGGTCGACCCGGCACGCGTAGCCGCGGTCGAAGCTGCGGGGCAGCGGGACTTCGAGGAGTCGCTCCTGACCGGCTACTCGCGGGTGATTCGCAGCTCGCCGCCGCTGTTCCCTGACCCCTCGAGATACGCCGCGAACTTCAGTCGGTACCTCGAGCAGTTCCGAGCAAACGCATCTGTCCTCGATCCAGCGACGTTCGATCGCGCGATCTACGCGACCTCGCTGATCGACTCGCTTGATGCAGTGAACGAGGTCCTGCGCGAGCAGCGGATCCCGGCGGATGACTTCGAAGCCCTGGGGGTGGACGGGATCAACCGGTTTCTCCAAGCGCAACCGATGCGGCGGCTGGACATGCACCTGCGGCGGCAGTTCGTGGCCGATCGATCGCTCAAAGCGAAGCCCGGCGACCTGAACGACTGGGCGTACCTGGGCGTCGCGGTCATGTACTGCCACGCGGCGGTCATCGAGAAGCAGTTCGCATCGCTCGTTCGCCGGCCGGGTCTCGTCACCCGTGCCACGGTCATGACCAAGCTCGAGGATCTCGCAGCGTGGCTCGCCGATGGAAGTGGGAGCCAGACGTTCTGAGGCGGCGCCCGCCTAGGCGCACGCGCGTATCGCGGCACGACTGGCTACACGGCTTCGCCGCTTGCCCAAGCTCGACGCATTCCCACTGTCAGTTCCGACGGAGGTGTCAGTGCAGGCAGCTCCAGGTCTGCGGCTCGGGGCAAGTGAGCGGATCCCGGCTGCACGCTGGGCACCGTGGACCAATCGATCGCGCCGAATCGATCGGAGACCCGCGCCAGGACGTCCGGATCCGCCACCTCAGAGACAAGGATGTCCTCCAGGATGGCCATGATCTGGTGGACTGTTTGCTCATCGACCAGGACGTCCACGATTGGCGTTTGCCAGACCGCCATCTGAGCCCGGACCAGCCCACCGAGGGCCGCGGCGTGACGGGCTGCGGCATCGTGATTGCCGGCTCCGACCGCCCGCGCGAAGAGGAACTTCACGTCGCCGATCACAGGGCGCAGATCGCGAAAGTCTTCGGCCCGCAAGCGCTCCCGGAGGGCCACTTCCTCGGCGTCCAGCGGGGCCACGATTTGCGCTCGCGAGCCGTCCTTCCACTTGCCGTTCCGCGGGCCGGCCGGGGCGCCGGCAAAGCCGCCGTGCATCCGGCAGCGCGCCCGCCCGGAAACGGGTGGCATGGCGCAGTATCGGCCGGCCCGCGGCCCTCTCAGCCGTGCGCCGCAGCGGTCGGGGAGTGGCTCAGCGGTTGATGCCCGCACGCGATCCTCCTTACAGGACCAGTCGCGACGTGGACGCGTCTCGAATCGTCCGCAACTTTGAAGCTACACGCCGACGCAAGCGGGGCAGAAAGGCACGAAGCATGCGTTAGAGGGCCCCTCCAGCCATCAATCCCATGCGATACCGATTCCGCGCCCGGCTTACCAATTGCCAGTTCTTCGACCCACACCGGGTAGCGGATCCTGATGCGCGTGGACGACTTCAGTCGGTGGCACGTATTCGTTGCGCGCATCGACTACCTCGGACAGCGTCAGGCGCGTCGACTCGAACTTCGTAGACCGCCAACGACGCGATTACGGGAAATCTGCGTCAGCAAGCAAGAAGGGGCTCTGGGCGCGCCAGCGCTAGCCCAGTGAGGTGTCCCCCCTGCCGCCCTTGCCAAGTCCACGTCGCCGGCTGGCGTCCGGGCCACGTTGGCCCTCTCTAGCCCGCATCCACGCCGGGATCGGCGCCAATAGCCCAAAGTCCCGCAGCTACGTGGCCGAGCACCACCGAACCCGTGACTGGCGTCCGAAGAGCCGCTACCCGACTCTTCACGCCCTGACGACCGCCACCCACACTCCCCCAGCAGTACCTGTGCAGGTTCAAAGGGCAACAGGTACCCTCATTCCGGTACCTCGGGAGGGCGCAGAGTGACAGACCTGCGTGGCGGCGTTCGCGACCAGAAAAGGGCTCGACAGATGGTCGGCGAGTGCGATCGGCTTGAGATTCTCCGATCGTTCCGGCATGACGAGCCTGACCTCGCACGCGCGGTTGAACTGGCCGCCGGGGCGACGGTTATCACCGATTTGTACAACGAGTCCCAGCGTCCGATCGTCAGCTACTGGTTCGGAGCGGAGAACCACCCGACGGGCTA
>JBDUAL010000019.1:0-10813 GCA_040004685.1 Anaerolineaceae bacterium
GATTATCGGCAACTACGGACCGGGTGGCCTGGCACGAATCATGACCCCGGGAGCGTGGCTGAGCACCTGGAGCGGCCTCTCAAGCCAGGCCGACCTGCCCGACACGATCACCCAGGTAACCATCCCAACTCTCCTCGTCTATGCCGACGGCGATTGCGACATCTTCCCCGCCGAGCAGCGGGAGCTGCTCGAGAAGAGCGGAGCCGCCGACAAGCAGTTGGTGGACCTACCCTGGGCCAATCACTACCTCCATCCAGTGGGAGAGGAAGGCAGCAAAATGGCCGACCCACGCATCCGTGTTATCGACCTGATTGTGCCATGGATTGAAAACCGAATAGGTGCGCCGTACTGACGATCAGCCGGTGGCCGGCTTCCGTGCTGTTACGACGCTGTTCTGGAGCAGGAGTTCCGACTGCCAGCAGTCCAAGAACCCTGCCTCGGCCAACAAGGCGCCGACGCGCGACCGAGTGCGGTTCTCGCCGCCCAGGACAGCCATCGCCAACCCACTGACAGAGGGGTGATCCGGACCGCTGAAGTCTTCCGCAAGCATCGGCTCGGTCACAACGACCAATGCGCCCGCCAGCGCCGCCGAGAAGCAATTGTTCAGGATCGTTCGAGCGTCGTCGTCGCCCCAGTCGTGCAAAATGCTGGAGAGGAGCAACACGTCGTGGCCACGCGGCAGAACGTCGTCGAAGAACGACCCGGCGAGGAACGTCAACCGGTCCGAGACGTTGTTCTGCTCCGCGCGCTCCAGTGCTGCAGCGCGGACCCCGTCAACATCAAAGATCGTGCAGCGAAGATTCGGGTGTTGATGCAGGAGTGCTGTGGCGTAGCCTCCGCCGCTCCCACCGACGTCCAGCAAGTTCGCAAACTGGCTGAAGTCGACCTCGTCCATCAATGCCTGCCCGCCGTGCACCGCGTTTGCAAACATGCCTTCCGCGAACCACAGCTGCTCGTCCGCCCCAAAGCCTTCGAACATGTCGTGTTGGCCTTGAGCCGTCCACGGCATTCCCGTCGCCAACGCTTGAGGGAGGCAGCGAATCGCCTCCCAAAACCCGCTGTACAACAGCCCGCGACCACCGATATATCGCTCGCTCGCGCGGACCAGAAATGTCGATGCTGCCAGACTGTTCGCAATACGCCCCGTCTCGTCACGTTCGAGTAGCCCCTGCGCGGAGAGGAAGGCGATGAGCGCGGGAAGCACGCGCTGCGACAATCCCAGCTCGAAGCGGAGAGCGTCCAGGGAGAGCGCGCCGTCTTCCAGGCGGTCAAACATGCCAGTGCGCAGCGCGAACGTCAGCGCCTGGGCGCGCACCGCGCCATCCTGGAGCGCGTAGATCTGAAACCGTGCTCGCTCAAGCTCGTTTGTCATGGCGCGATATCTTCTCCCATGTGTTTCCGAAACGCCAATCTGCGGTTGGCGCGAGCGCGATCGGGTACGTTCATTCGGTACCCTTGCCGCCGTACTCGCCTACGCCGGCCCTGGCGCCGTGTAATCAGAATGTAAATTCGTCACGATCGCGCCACCGGTTCGCCCCTCACGCAGGGGGTTCCCCTCGGTCATTCTTGCCGAATCGTCAAGTGGGAGATGATCACGAGGAGGGGTAGGATACAGGCGATGCAGCGATTTTCAATTCGGCTAGCCACAGCAATCAGAAGCGTGCGGGAGCGTAGCGACGACTCCGGCCAGGGACTCGCCGAGTACGCCCTCATCCTCGGGCTGATTGCCGCGGTGTGCATCGTCGCGCTCGGCGCTCTGGGCGGATCGATAGCCTCGTCGCCGGGGTTCACCACGTTCGTCAGCGCGTTGTAACTCGCTGGGCCTCACTAAAGCGGGATCCGCCCGCAGCCTTCGGCGGTGCCTTCTACCCAGAAGACGCCGCCGTTCGATGTCTGGAGATTCCGGGCGTAGGCCGGCACCTCTGGCGAGTAACGCACCCAGCGCTCCCCTTGCTGCTGGTAGACCGAACGGAAACAGCCCTTGGCGCGGTAGAGCACCTCATCCAGGCTCCCCGGAGGGATCACCACCAGGTTCCAGCCCGGGGCCAGATCGATCGTTGCACCGTCCGTACGGGGCGTCGGCGTTGGTGAGGGAGTGGGCGTTTTTGTCGGCGTGCTGGTTGGGGTCGCCGTTTTTGTAGCAGTGGAGGTGGCGGTGGCGGTGGCGGAACTCGGCGGAGGCTCCGTTGAACCCGATCCGGCCGGACACGGAGACGCCGCGGGGTACTGAGCGATCACGGCGACCCAGGCTACGATCGTTCCGGCGGCGTTCCGTTTCACTGCCACGCCAACGCATTTCGCCGGCCATGACGGCGACGGACTGACAATGCGAACGCCGCTTCCCGGATACGTGATCCCTAATATCGCCTGCGAAGGGCCAATCGAAAGCGCGCCACTCGACGCGACGGCATAAATGCCCTCGCCACTGCCGCCGGCGAAATTGGGATCGTAGCCACAATCAACGGCACGCTGGACCCAGTTCCGGCCGAATGAGTCGAAGTGGCCCCCCAGGCCACCATTGTCCACTTGCCACTGGGCGAACCACGCGGCCGCGGAGTTCAAGGCAACGGACGTCTCCAATGCCGCAGGATTGCCAAGATTCGAGGCACGCCACTGTTGTAGTAGTCCGAGAAACTGCGTCTCTTCGGCATCGAGTCCTGCGCCAGTCACCGTACATGGTCCGCTTGCGGCAACCGACTCTGATGGCCCCATGAATGCGGCAAGCCCGGCCACGGAAAGGGCCAACCCGGCAGCAAAAATCGTCAAACGCTTCAATTCGAAACCTCGTTTGTGGGGGCGCGACAGTCGGACGACCATAACACGCACGTTTCCGCCAACGTCAACCGGAACACCGCCCATTTGACCGGACTTCGCCATGATTTTGCGCTGCGGTTACACTTCACGCTCCAAATCTCGGCGTGTACCGCCACCCGGAGTCGCAATGCCTCGCACCATCGCCATCGTCGCTTTCGAGGGGGCCGAAGAGCTCGATTTCGTCGGACCGTGGGAGGTTTTTACAATGGCCGCTGCGGTGGTTCCAGGCTCCTGCACCGTCCACCTGGTGTCCGAACATGGCGGCGAGGTTCGTTGCGCCAAGGGCCTTCGGGTTGTGGCTGACCACTCCTTCGAGACTGTACCAACGCCAGACATCGTCGTTGTTCCCGGCGGGCAGGGCACGCGGATTGAGTCGTCCAACCCGGCAATGCTCGCCTTCCTCACAAAGTCCGCCAAGAACGCGGAACTTGTTACCTCCGTCTGCACCGGCAGCTTCGTATTGGAACGGGCGGGACTGCTGACTGGCAAGCGCGCGACCACGCATTGGGCCTCGATGGATCGCCTGCGCGCTCTTGGCACTGTCAACGTCGTAGAGAAGCGATGGTTGGACGAGGGAAACGTGATCACCTCCTCCGGGGTGTCGTCCGGGATCGATATGGCGCTTCACATCACCGGTCGACTGTGGGGAGAAGGGAACGCCCGCCTCGTTCAGAAGGCGATGGAATACTTCCCCGACCCTCCGTATCAGGAAATCCCCATCCCAGATTGGCCACGATGACCGCTCTCGATGATTTCCGCACAGCGAAAGACGCGTTCTACCAGACGTCGGCAGACTCGCCGCTGCTCCCCGAGCAGAAGAAAGCGTTTAGCGGGCTGAACTACTATTCAGAGGAACCAGCGCTCGCCTTCGAAGTCACCCCGGATCTTTTCGACGAACCCGAGATGATGGACATGCAGACCAGCACCGGCGACGCGGCGCGGTACCTTCGGTGGGCGCGGCTTTCGTTTTCCACCGCTGGGGCGCCGATGCAGCTGACCGTATTCCGCGATCCTGGGACCGAATCCTATTTTCTCCCCTTCCAGGATTCAGGACGTCGGAAGGAGACGTACGGCGCCGGTCGCTATGTCGACGTCGAACCGCTCGATGATGGGCGGCTGCGTGTGGACTTCAACTACGCCTACAACCCGTACTGCGCTTACAACGACGGCTGGTCATGCCCTTTGCCCCCGGCCGAAAACCGGGTCAACGTCCCCATTCGGGCGGGCGAAAAACTCTTCCACTCGGAAGACTGAGCTTCGCTTTCAGCGACGGACGCATCCCCCAACCCACGCCGTGAGCTATCTTTAAACGAATCCGCACAGGCGTGCGGCGCGATTCCAACTTTGGAGACCTTCATGCGATTCGTCATCTACGGGGCGGGCGGCGCAGGCGGAACCATTGGCGGCCAGCTCCATCGCTCCGGCCACAACGTGGTCCTCATCGCGCGCGGCGCCCACCTCGGAGCGATCAGGGCAGGAGGACTGAACCTTCGCACGCCGGCTGGAGACTTCCTCCTTCCGATCCGTGCAGTAGGTCACCCTGAGGAAGTGGACTGGCAACCGGGCGATGTAGTCCTCTTGACGATGAAAACCCAGGACACTCAAGCGGCGCTTCATGACCTCGAGTTGGCCGCTGGCACCGAGATACCGGTCATCTGCGCTCAGAACGGTATTGAGAACGAGCGTATTGCTTTGCGGCGGTTCTCCAACGTCTACGCCATGCTGATCGCACTCCCCGCCACCTTCGTGGACCCGGGGGAAGTGATCGCCTCCGCGGCACCGTACACCGGCGCGTTGCACTCCGGTCGCTATCCAGGGGGTTCGGACCACGTCATCGAATCCGTCTGCGCGGCCTTGAGAAAATCGAACTTTCTTGCTGACGCCGACCCCCGGGTGATGCGTCTCAAGCACCGCAAGCTACTGATGAATCTCGCAAACGGCCTCGAGATAGTTACCGGCCAGAGTGCATGGGGCGCCTCGGGTGACCTCGGCGAATTCGTCGATACCCTTCGCAACGAGGCGATCGCCTGCTTTGACGCGGC
This sequence comes from Anaerolineaceae bacterium, assembly GCA_040004685.1. Classification (GTDB taxonomy): domain Bacteria; phylum Chloroflexota; class Dehalococcoidia; order Tepidiformales; family Tepidiformaceae; genus PNKC01. The sequence continues at coordinate 4,857 of JBDUAL010000019.1, forward strand.
GGGAATCGACTACGCTTCGCTCGAGGAGTACACGGCTCGAGTGAACAGTCACTATAAAGCGCAACCCGTTGGTGGCCAGGCACGCACGGGCAGTTCCACGCTGCAAAGCGTCCTGCGCGGACACACGACCGTCGAAGTCGACTATCTGAACGGGGAGATTGAGCTGATTGGCGCGCTCCGCGGTGTGCCCACGCCGTACAACAGCGCGGTCCGCACCATGGCCGTGGAGATGGCCGCCCGCGCTCTGCCGCCCGGGAGCAGAACCCTGGCGGACGTCCGCCGCCTCGCCGCCGCCAGCTCTCCGCGAACACTGTAAACTCGGAGCATGACCGTTTCGCCCGTCTCTCGCCCCGTTTCGCTGATCGTCGTGTCCGACTTCATCTGACCATGGTGTTATGTCGGCCTCGTTGAGGTCGAACGTCTCATCAAGGAATACGACGTGACCGTCCGATTCGCTCCCTTCCTACTGGATCCGAGCATCCCGCCGGAAGGCAAGCCGCGTCGCCAACACACGCAACCGGGGGACCCACCGTCACCGCTGGAGCTGCGCGGCGAGTCCCTGGGCATCAAGTTTGCCCGAGGCCGCGAACGAACTTCGTACTCCCTGACCGCCCTCGAAGCCGGAGAGTTCGCTACCGAACACGGCGACGCAGTGAGGTTTCATCGCGAACTGTTTAAGGCGTACTTCACCGACCTCGGCGACATCTCCGACCCAGATCTACTCGTAGAGGCAGCGGTGGCCTCGAGCCTCGATGGCGAGGCCCTGGCCGATGCCCTGAAGACGGGCAAATACCGACAGCAAGTCACCGATGGCATCAACTGGTCCCGCGGAGTGGGCGTGACGGCGATTCCAACGTTTGTCTTTCAAGAGCAATACGGCATGGTGGGCGCACAGGACTACTCGGTCTTCCAGTCGATGATGAAAGAGCTCGGACAGGAACCGCATGAGTAGCATTGACGCGATCAACCCGTGCGTAGTACAGCCGCGGCCCCAAGGCCCCGGTAAAGCGTGTCTGCGTCAACCAGTTTCCCAGCGGTGGCCGACATTTCCAGTGCGGCCCCCGGACGATGGCCGGCAGAAATCGCGGCGGCGGAGAATTGCTCGAGGCGGACGATCCGAAAGTCCTCGAGCAAGGCGCGTATCGCCAACTGACGAGTCGCCGTCTGCCAAAGGTCAGTGATAAACGCGGCATGCTCGTGTCCACCGGCGGCGTCGAAGTACCGCTCCACGGCTACATACAGAGGAATCCCGGTGGCCAGCGCCTCGCTTACCGCCCGGTTGCGGGCGTTTGCATCGGCAAGAACCTTTGTCGTCACGGCCCCGTAGAGGTGGAGTTTGGTCTCGAAATGCGCGTAGATCGCTCCCTTGGAAAGCCCGGCGGCCGCCGCGATGGAGTCCAGAGAGGAACCATCGTACCCGGATTCCGCGAAGCCTGAGAGCGCCGCCCGAAGCAGCGCGTCGCGGGTCTTAGCTCGCCGCTCTTCCTGGCGCATCGGGGTCCTTCTTTTTCCACGAGGGTAGGTAGAGGGGGTGAGTCGATGCGCCTGGATCCTCTTCGCGCCAGCGCGGGAATGCAGCCTCAAACGCCTCGATCACCTTTGGGTCGAACTGAGTTCCGGCACAGCGCAGGATCTCTTGCATTGCTGCATCTGGCGTCTGGCCACGCCGATACGGGCGATCTGAAATGATCGCGTCGTAGGTGTCGGCGAGGGCGAAGATGCGCGCCCCGAGCGGGATGTTCTCGCCCTTCAGACGGCGCGGATAACCATCTCCGTCCCAACGTTCATGGTGGGCAAGAACAATCTTTGCGGCCGGCCGCAGATACGGCACCTGGGCCAGAATTCGGTATCCCAGCGCCGAATGCCGCCTCATGAACTCCCATTCGTCATCCGTTAGTTTGGCTGGCTTGAGCAGGATGGCGTCCGGCACACCGATCTTGCCAACGTCGTGCATCAGAGCGCCGCGGTAGACGGTCGCCAGTTCTTCCTCAGAGTAGACGCCGAGCATCCGTGCGATATCGAGCGAATGCGTGGCCACACGGACCGAGTGTCCCCGAGTTTCCTGGTCGCGCACATCCAACGCTGTGACCAGCGATTCCAGGGTGCCGGTATACGCGTCGCTTAGCTCGTCAGACATATCCCGGATCTCGATGAACGCATGCTGCAGCTGGTCGTTTGACTTCTCCAGCCGCAGAACGTTGTCGCGTGTTCGCGCCACGAACTGCTCAATGGAGTAGCGGCTGAGCAACAGTGGCAGGGCGAGTACCAGGATTGCAGCCACGCCGAGCTGGTGATAGACGATCGCCAATCCGCCCGCAACCAGTCCCAGCACGACGTAGTGAGGCAGCAGCCAGCCGAAGTTCTCGCGGTAGGCCGAGCGAATTGAGCGACCGGAGGTCAAGCTGATGATCTGGGAGACTGCCCAGGCATCCACGGCGAAGAGGATGATTGCACCTGCGGCACCGACAACGAGCGGCTGCATTGGATCCCCAAACGAGAGCGCACCGCCGAGGCCAACCACAACCGAGCCGGCGAGGAACGCCGAAAGGCTATTGTGACCGAAGTTGAAGACGAGTTTCTTTGGCTGGCGGTCGCTCATGAAGTACGTAACCAGCGCAACGCTAGCCGCAGCGAGCACGCCACCGGCGGGACCAAACAGAAGCGCCGAAAGAAGCGTCCCGACAAAGCTGATAGAGACTTGGCCGTCCGAGTAAAGCTTAACTGGCAGCCGTTCGCTCAGCGCACTGAGCAGCACCACACAGGCGAGGCTAAACATGTCACGCGGCGGGCTGATGAAGAATGCGAGTGTGAACCCGCTCGCCCCAAGGGCGAACATCCCCACGATGAAAGCCTCATCGCGTCGGAACTGCGGACGTGCGGTTGACTTCACTCTCCAAATATCGGCCGGGGAACCCCCTGTGATAGCGGTAAGCCGTTGAATTTACGTCGGGAAGTCGCTAGATCCGATCGATGGAACCACGGTCTCGCTTGCTGGTGACAAAAGGCCGACACGGTCGACGCGGGCGCCCCTTGGCTTCGCAGGTTCAACAACCCTCGTCGAATGATGCTGGCGGCCGCCTTTGACTGGCACAGCGCTCCGACAGGGTGACAAACGGTGACAGGTTGGTGAACGCGCATCCCCCTTAACGTGGGGGGAGGTGCGCAATGCAGGATAACGAGTCTTGCTAGGTCGGCGCGGTTCCAGCGGGTAGACTCCCGAACGTGACCACTCCACTAGCCGGCATCCGCATCCTCGATTTCACCCGTTACCAACAGGGGCCATTCGCCACGGTCATGCTCGCCGACATGGGCGCGGAAGTACTTAAGATCGAAGAACCCGGCGGTGGAGACTTTGGGCGCCGAATGTGGCGTGAACCAGACGGCTTTTCTGCCTTTTTCGAGGCCCTCGACCGGGGAAAGAAGTCCATCTGCATCGACCTCCGAACCGCGAAAGGTCAACAGCTTGCCCTACGCCTGGGCGCCACTTGCGATGTCGTCGTCCAGAACTTCCGGCCCGGAACTATGGAAGCGTGGGGTCTGAGCTACGAAGACTTTCGAGCGCACAACGCTCGGATCATCTTTGCCGAGGCCAGCGGCTGGGGAACAAAGGGCCCTCTCGCGAAGTTCCCATCGTTTGACCAAATCTCGCAGGCGTATAGCGGTTTCGCGCAACATTCTGGTGGCGGCCCAGGCTTCCGACCGGAAGTTCCATACCCCGGCGTTGCCGATCAGACGGGTGGAATGAACCTCGCCTTCGGGATCATGACCGCATTGTTCGCGCGTGAACGCACGGGAGAGGGCCAAAAAGTCGAAGTCTCTCTGTTGGGCTCGCAAATCGCCCTGCAAGCGCCAGAACTGCTCCACTACCTCCATTTCGGCGAGGAACGACCGCGCGAGTTCAGAGCGTCTCCAACGGTTGGACAGTTCCTTTGCGCTGACGGGCGGTGGGTGATGATCGTTGGTATCGACCAGAAGTTCTGGCCACGGATCGCAGACGCACTTGAACTGGACGCGTTGATCGACGACCCGCGATTCGCCAAGGGCTACCCGCGTTGGAAGAATCGGACCGAACTGGAACGGCTGATGGAAAAGGCCTTCCTAAGCTACTCGGCAGCGGAGGCGCTGGAACGCCTTCGCGTCGCCGATGTGCCAGCATCACTCGTGCAGGACTACGCGGCGCTGGCCCTCGAGGAGCAGCCTGAGGCGAACGGGTACATCGTCGAACGCGATGACCCAACCTTCGGTAAGCAGCGCGTAATCGGGCTCCACGTGCAATTGAGTGGCACCCCCGGCGAAGTTAGCTCCCCAGCACCTCGGCTCGGCGCGCATACGCTCGACGTCTTGCGCTCGCTTGGTCTCAACGATGCCGAACTGGCCACGCTTGAACAGTCACGAGTGATCTTCTCGGCCGGCTAAGGAGTGAGGTCACCATTCGCCGGTCCGCGAGCGCCCGCGAAAGCAAAGCCGAGGATCGCCAACGCCGTTCGCAGCTCGCCGCGCTCACTTTCGCTGGGAGCGGTCGTCAACTGCCTCTCAGCCGCGGCGTGAAGCGCTCGTAGGGCCGCTGGCGTGTCGAAGTCTGAATCCAGGGCCTCCATAAACGGGCTGAACACCGGCCCAGCGCCAGGTCCACCTTTGAAAGCGTCACTGCGCGCACCGACCGCGGCCTTCAAGCGCTCATATGGTTCCAAGAGAGAGTCCAGATCGCCATCAACGTAGTTTGCGTCCAAGCGGTATTGGTTCGACAACAAATAGAGGCGCAGGTGGTCAGGTTCGAATCGTTCCATCAGCTTTCGAGCCAGCACGAGGTTGCCCAACGACTTGCTCATTTTTACGCCGTCTAACTGGAGCATGCCGTTGTGCATCCACCAGCCGCAGAACGGCTGCTTGCTGCTCGCGCACTCCGCCTGGGCAATTTCGTTCTCATGATGCGGAAACACCAGGTCGTGTCCGCCACCATGGATGTCGATCTGCTCGCCAAGGTGCGCCTGGGACATCGCCGTGCACTCAATGCTCCAGCCCGGCCGACCCGCGCCCCAGGGGCTATCCCAACTCGGATCACCTGGGTCTACCTGTTGCCACAACAGAAAGTCGAGCGGGCCACGTTTCTTCCATTCGCGTTTGGATTCGGGGTTCTCACGCTTTGCAAGCTCGGCAATCGTTGCCCCGTTCAAGCGGCCATACCGCTCGAACTTTTCCGCTTCAAAGAAAACATCCCCATCAACCACGTACGCGCAGCCGGCATCGATAATTCGTTGTGCAGTTTCGATGATTTCGGGGATGTGATCGGTCGCCCGCGGGTATTCGGTCGGTCGGAGCACGTTCAGCAAGTCGAGGTCGTTGCGGAAAATTGCGTCGTTCTCGTCGCGAATCTCGGCGATCGGTCGCCCGCCCTGGCGCTTGGAGACCATGATCATATCGTCGTCGATGTCCGTTATGTTCTGCACATAGCGAACGTCGTTCCCGATCCAGGTGAGGTATCGCCGAAGACTATCGAACTGCACGTAGGAGAAAGCATGGCCAAGGTGAGTAACGTCATACGGGGTCACTCCACAGACGTACATTTTGACCGTTCCCGGTACCAACGGGACGAATTCACGCTCCGTTTTGCCGAGGGTCGAATACAGGCGCAATGCCACGAGCAGCTCCGGAAGGGTGTGTCAGGTAGCGTAGCAGAATGCATCCGGTGGTAGAAAAACAGCCGATTGGGCCGTCCCGCTAGCTATGGTGCCCACAAGCTAGCCTCATTGGGTTGCAGAACGATTGCGAGCGCGAAGCGACCCGCAACTCCCGAAAAGGTAAGGGCAGATCCCTTTACAACGTCCGAGCCGGGTTGTCTGTGACAGAACTCTCAGTTAGGGTGCCACAAGCCCCTCAGGAAAAACTGGAGCAGGTTAGCAATGCCGATGTCCCAACATCGAGCGGCCCTGGCAGCCATCCTGGTCGCCGTTGTCGCC
>JBDUAL010000340.1:0-3205 GCA_040004685.1 Anaerolineaceae bacterium
ACTGTTTCGATGAAGGAGTGGCCGCGAATCTCGATCTTCGAACGGATGCGCCGAATATGGACGTCCACCGTTCGCGCGCCACCGAAATAGTCGTAGCCCCACACGCGGTTGAGCAGCTGTTCGCGGGTGAAGACGCGGCCGGCGTTCATGGCGAGGAAGCGGAGCAGCTCGTACTCCTTGAAAGTCATGACGAGGGGATCACCGGAGACGGTCACACGGTAATTCGAGAGGTCCAAGGTGAGGGCGCCGCAATGCACGAAGTTTTCGCTGTCCACGCCATGGCGGCGCCAGAGTGCGCGCTCGATACGCTTGAGCAGTTCGGTGGGGTTGGGAGGGGCGATGAGGAAGTCATCCACTGCGAGGTCCGCCGAGAGCCTGTCAAACTGGTCTTCGCCGGCGACGACGAGGACGACGACGCCGTTTTCCACGTAGCTGGGACTGAGGATGTTGAAGGCCGCGGGGGGAACATCGCGAAAGTCCAGGACGACAACGTCCGCGCTTGGACTGGCGTCGTCATTGGCGAGACGCTCCGGGGCGACCACCGGCGCGGAAAAGCCCGCGCGTTCCAACGACGGGCTGAGGCGGGCAACATCCGGATGCCGGGTGACGAGAAACACGGTTCGCATAGCGAATCAGTCCCCTTACCCGCACAAGTATAGCCAGGAGAATCCGGAGCAAAACTGAAACTCCCGTGAAATCCGTGTGAAATCTGTCACGAAATCTGTTGGAAAGACGGAGAGCGCCTATTCCGCGCGCCACTCGCCAGATTTGCCGCCTCGCTTCTCAAGCAGGCGGACGCCTTCGATGCGGATACCGCGATCTACCGCTTTGCACATGTCGTAGACAGTCAGAGCGGCGACGGTGACGCTCGTCAGCGCTTCCATCTCGACGCCGGTTTTGCCGGTTGTCTTGACTCTGGCCTGGATGCGGAGGCAGTCGTTTCCAGTGGGCTCAAGGTCCACGGTGACGCCTGTGACGGGCAGCGGGTGGCACATCGGGATGAGATCACTGGTGCGCTTCGCCGCCATTATGCCGGCAATTCGGGCGACGGCGATGACGTCGCCCTTTGGCAGGCCATCGTCCTGGATGAGGGCGAGGGTGGACGGGAGCATGACGACGAAGCCCTCGGCGGTCGCTTCACGGGTGGTGTCCGCCTTTTCCGAGACGTCCACCATGCGTGCGGCGCCGGTTGCGTCCAGGTGCGAGAGGCCTCCCGCGTGTTCACCCGGCTCAACCATTTTCGCGACGCCACATCAGCGTTTCGTAGGCCCAAACGATGCCGTAGGCGAGCCCGCCGAGCGCCAGCCCACCGGGCACGCCGAGCCAGTGCGAGACCCACGTATCGGCAGCGATGATGCCGATTCCCGAGCCAGCGAGGAACGAAAGGAAGGAGGCCTGTCGCCGCTCCACTTCGAACCGTTCGCGCAGGGGGTGTCTTCGCGCCGTTGTCATTGGCGTCAGTGTACCTCCTGGTCGCGCAGACGCTCTGGCACGCGTTCGAACTGGAGCATGTGCTCGAACGTCTGCCGTTCGCGGATGACTTCCGCCGCGCCATCGTGGATGAGGACCTCTGGCGAGAGTTTGCGACCGTTGTAGTTGGAGGACATTGACGCGCCGTAGGCGCCCGCGTCGTGGATCACCAGGTAGTCGCCGACGCGGGCCTCGGGCAGGTGGCGGGTGACAACCACTCCGCCCTCCTCTTGGGTGAACACATCGCCGGACTCACAGAGGGGGCCGCCGACAATCACGTCAGCCGTCGCGGTGATCTCACGGCCATCGGCGGGCGCAATCGAAATTTCGTGATAGGAGCCGTACATCGAGGGGCGCACGAGCGTTTCAAAGCCGGCATCTACGAGGTAGAAGAGGTTGTTGCCCATCCGTTTCACGGCGCGAATTTCGGTGAGCAGTGAGCCGCTTTCGGCGACGAGGTAGCGGCCGGGCTCAACTTCGAGCGAAACAGGATGGCCGACGATATCCTCGACGGCGCGGCAAGCGCGCTCCCAGAGGGCGTGGTAGGCGGCGAGGTCGATTCGCGACTGATCCTTGCGATAGGGGATCGGCAGTCCCCCGCCGGCGCTGATCACCTCGAGTTGAGCGCCGACACGACTGGCGGCTCTGACCATCGCGTCGCAGACGCTGGCCAGGTGGTCGAAGTCCGTGCCGGAACCGATGTGCATGTGGAGGCCCTGAATGTTGACGCCAGCCTCGGCGCCGAGGCGCAGGCACTCTTCGATTTCGGTGTGCCAGATGCCGTGCTTGGAGAGTTCGCCGCCGGTGTTCGTCTTGCGAGAGTGGCCGTGGCCAAAGCCCGGATTGATGCGAAGCGTGACCTTGGCGCCCGGGCAAACGGCGCCCAGTTGGGCAATCATGTCAGCCGAGCCCACGTTGACGGGGATTCGATGCGTGGCGATCAGTTCGAGGGCATCGCGGTCGAAAACGTCGGCCGTGTAGACCACGCCGGGCGGGTCGGTTCCTCCCGAGTAGCCCACGTGCACGGCGCGGTAGATTTCGCCGGCGGAAACGGCGTCGACCATCACGCCGTTGCGCCGCATGAGGGCGAGCAGAGCGAGGTTGGAGCTGGCCTTCTGGGCGTAGCGAATGACTGGGAAGGGCTTCAGTTCAGAGATGCGCTGCTCGATGACCGACTGGTCGTAGATAAACGCGGGCGTGCCGTAGCGCCGAGCGAGTTCGGGCACGGGCACACCGGCGATGGTTGTGAGCACGTTGTTCATGCGAACAATGGTGGGATATTCGGGCGGCGGGTGCCACCGGGGCCGAGAGTCTCCCACGACGTTGGGCGAGAGACCGCGGGGTGCGGGCAAGGGCTGGCCCCGAATCTCGACCCAAGTGTGTCCGAGCACTCGGTCCGGCTGCGTGACCGGAACGGGCGAACCAGTATGATTGCGTCTTCTAGCGGAGATGACGAAGAGTGACCTCAGATGTTTTCCCGATACGTGACCCGGACCACCTTCGCCGCGCTCGCTGCCGGCTGCCTGGCGTTGGGGATACTGACCGCCTCCAGTACGCCCACTCTCGCTGCGACACCGACGGCCACGCCTGCCCCGTTCGCGAGCGCCACGGCGACCCGCGACAACCTGCTGACGGTGGCCAAGACTGCCGCCTTTAAGAACGACGACCTGGTTGGCTTCGGTGTGTTCCCAGCGTGGGCAGCAGCGTACCCAGGTGTTTCGATCGATGGCTACGG
>JBDUAL010000020.1:0-10787 GCA_040004685.1 Anaerolineaceae bacterium
ACTACAAGGGCGGCCTCGTGACGTACCAGACGCAGCAGAAGATCGACGCTGGTGTCTCGGCGGAGGTCATCGAAGAGTTCGGCGTCGTCTCGCCTGAGACAGCGAAGGCGATGGCCCGCGTAGTTCGCGAGCGTCTTGGCGCAGACTACGGAATCGGCATCACCGGAGTTGCCGGCCCCGATCCGGCGGATGGAGTCCTGCCCGGTACCGTTCACATCGGCGTCTCAACTCCCGAAGCCACGGAACATTCGCTCTCCATAACCATGAACAGCGGTCGCGCTGCCGTAAAACGGCGTGCCGTCACCACTGCCCTGCTGCTCCTCCGCCGGGCGCTCCTCGGCGAAGCGAAGTAGAGGACGCATCCGGAATCTGGTCGGCGCTGGCCGGGCGCCAGACTAACCGCAGGCCCGCCGTCCAACTGTGTTCCACCACATCACGCTCGGGCTACCACGTCCGCATCGAACGTCGTGGAGATGTGCCCCGCCGCCTGCAAACGATCGAATTCCTCGTCGCTTACGCCGAGAAGGTCACGATAGACGTAGTCGTTATGTTCGCCAAACAATGCTGGCGACGTACGAATCCCAACGTCCGACACACCGAATTTGTACGGCGGAGAGCCGAAGTCAGTTTCCGGATAGTCGGCGGTCGCCGGCAGACACGTCCACGCGCCCGTCTGCCGGAGGTGCGGGTCTTCGGCGGCGTCCTGTGCCGACATTACCGGCCCAGCCGTAACCCCGGCGGCCTGGAGACGATGGAATAGGTCGTACAACTCGTGTCCCCCCGCCCACTCTCTCAGGCGTTCCTCTAGCTCGCCTTCAGCTTCGGAGCGTCGTTCTGCTGTGCCCAGGTCTGCGCGTAGTGCCCAGGGCGGCCGGCCCATCGCCTCAACCAACGCCGCCCATTCGCCGTCATCGCGACAGCTGATCGCGATCCAGCGCTCCTCACCCTTGCAGCGAAACACACCATTTGGGACAAATCCTTCGATGCTCCGATTTTCCACCGAGGCGGAATCACGAGCATTCCAGGCGGCGTCCAATGCCGCTTGTGGAAACATCTGCGCTGTGCCCTCTGCTTGCGCCAGTTCGATCACCTGGCCTTCGCCCGTACGCCGCCGATGACGCAATGCGGCCATCACCGCAAATGCGCCGTGGGCGCCGCCCCAGAAATCACCGGCGAAGATCTGTACGTTGTCGCCAGGCGCAGTGTCCGCATACCCACGAAGAAGGGTCGAACCGGAAACGCTATCGATGTGCGCGCCGTATCCGCGGCCCTCCACGTACGCCCCCGTCCGCCCGAACGCCGGCATGTGGAGGACGATTGCGTCTGGACGCTCCCGCAGGATAGCCTCATCGTTTAGCCCGAGCTTGTCTAATGTCCCGTACGCGAGGTTCTCCGCCACCACGTCGCTGATTCGAATTAAGGCTTTGACGATAGCCAGTCCCTCGGGTCGGCGGCTGTCCACCGTGAACGATTTCTTGTTTCGCAACACCTGGATAAACGCCGGACAGTTATTCCACGGTCGCGGCCCGGGATCGCTATTCGGGTGGCCCGCAATCCACGGCGGGAGCATGGCAGACATCATTGCGTTGATCCGCGGTGACGCGGCCCGAGTCATCGGGTTCCAGATGAAGGGGTTCTCCACCTTGATGCATTCGGCACCCATATCCGCCAGGTACATCGTCGCGGACTGACCCGCCCAAACGGCGGTAAAGTCGCAGATCCGAATTCCGGCGAGCGGAAGGTTAGCACTCACGCAGCCACCCCCGTGCTCCGCATCCGGGCGATCTCGGCCGCGGTGTAGCCCGCTTCGGCTAGCACCGAGTCCGTGTGTTGGCCAAGCATCGGCGCCGGCTGTCTCAGTCTCCATGGCGTCTTCTCGAGGAGGTACGGCCTGCCGAGCATTGGAAATCTGCCAAGTAGTTCGTGCTCAACGTCGATCCACAGCCCTCGCTCGCGGAACACCGGGTCGTTGAACACGTCACTCCCAGTGAACAGCGGGGCGACCATCGCGTGTGCGCGGCGCGCTTCGGCCCACACTTCGTGTTTCGTCCGTGAGAGCATCCATGGATAGACGATGCCGTCCGCCTCTTCTTTCGCCGCCGAATCGAAAGCGATCATCGGTTGCAGCCACTTCGGGTCCCGCAGGCGCTCGTCGTCGACCATCTCCACAAATCGCGCCCAGTAGTTTCCCGTCGACGCGGTGACTTCAACGTAGCCATCAGACGTTGGGTAGATCCCGCCGGCTAGCCCTGCTGAGGCACCAGCCGGGCGCTGCTGCACCCGTCCGGAGAATCGGAACGCAAGAATGGCCGCACTTCGCCGATCGATGCTGTTGATCTGCGCGTCGAACAGCGACAGCTCCACCCGCTGACCGATGCCATGGACTTCCTGCGCATGGACAGCGCCCATCGCCGCCATCGCTCCCATTGCCCCGCTCTGCAACAACGCTGCGGTCCCGCCGAGTTTCAACGGTGCCCGATCCAAAGTCCCGTGACTGTACATTTCGCCGCCCATAGCGAAGAGCACCGTGTCTGACAGTTGGTAGTCCCGATACGGCCCGCTGGAGCCGAAGTTCGTGATCTCGACGATCGGCGCGGAAGTACGTTTCTTCAGCTGCTGGAAGTCGACTCCCAACCGTTGCGATTGGCGTGGTGCGAGCCCCACCACCACCAGGTGGCAACGCGCTGCTAGCAGGTAAACGGCCTCCTGCCCGCTCTCCTGGGCCAAATCGAGAACGACCGACTCCTTGTTCGTGTTCAGGAACTGGTAGGCGCCGCTTCGCTCCATCCCCGCCTCGTCGCCCAGGAACGGGACGAGAGCACGCGCAGAATCGCCACCCGGCTTCTCGACTTTGATAACCCGGGCCCCGAGGTCGGCCAACAGTTTCGTGCAGTACGGTCCCGCAATATGCGAAGTCAGGTCGAGCACGGTCAGCCCTTCGAGTGCGTCCAAAGCCATCTCCTGTGGGTTGTTCCCGACTCTACCGCAAGCCGCCGAGAGATGTCAGATTTCCAATCGCATTCGCCCATCGGCGCGAGCCACGTACCACGCCAATGCCACCACCGGTACTGCCGCGAGAACAATGGCCGCACCCACCAGCCCGAACGCTTGTCGTACTCCAACTACGTCCACTAGCGGTCCAGCACCTGCGAATCCCAGGAGCGCGGCGAAGGAGGCGACTACCGATACGAGGCTCATCACTCGCCCCCTGAATGCGTCTTCCGTCTCGCTCTGCAGATAACTCGCGAAACCCACTTGCAGACCTACGACGCCAGCTCCCTGTAAAGCAATTGCGGCGCAGGCGACAAGGAAATTTGGGGCAAACCCAAGGAGAATCGCGGAGAATCCAGTCGCTATCAGCGCACCAGCACCTGCTGGCAGGAGGCGCAACCGCTTCCCCAGTCCAAAGAACGCGAGCGCCAGCAGGAGAGCGCCGCCGCCCTCCACAGCAAGCAAAATCCCGTAGCGGCTGTCCGCCAGTTTCAGTTCATCGGAGACGAGCGTAATCGTCCCGGCGTTCACCACCGGTCCGACTAGACTGACAACGCCGATCGCCAGCATTACCGTGAGCAATCGTCCCCTGGCCTTCACAAAGGCCAAGCCGGCGGCTGCCGCGCGCCACGGCGAATGGGACCCGCCGTCGGCGGCGGGCATCGCCACACGGCTATCGATGCCGAGCACCAAAAATCCCGAAAGAACAAAGCTAAACGCGTCCACACCGAGCACCAGCGACAGCCCGCCGGTGCTGAGCAGTCCGCTTGCGGCCGCCGGCCCTGCGATTTGGGCAAGGCGCGTAGCAAACCGAACGGTGCTGTTGGCCCGCCCTAGCCCGTCGTGCGAAACCAACTGGGGAAGCAACGCCTCGCTCGCCGGTCGGTCGAAGGTCGAAATCACGGCCACCGCCGCCACCGCCACGTATACCGCCGGAAGCTTCAGCCCCACGGAGACGGCGGCCAGGCAGACAAGCAACACGAGCGCGCTCAACATGTCTGCCAGGAGCATCACTCGCCGGCGGTCGAACCGATCGGCGACCGCCCCGGCGACCGGCCCGAACAGCACCGTCGGGACGGCGGCCAAGCCCAACATCACACTTACAGCCGTGGTCGACCCCGTCTCTTTGAAGACGGTCACAGCCGCCGCTGTGAGCAGCACCCAGTCTCCGCCCACGGAGATCCCTTCACTGCCAACGAGATACCGGAGTCCACGAGGCGGGTGCGCCACCATCACCAGATTGGCACCCCTCGCTACGCCCGTCGCGCATTCACCTCCGCTCGAATAAGGCGAGTCTACGCTAGCCTGTGTTGCGCGCCATCCATTAGCCCACTTGCGGGCCCGTGCCCAATCCCACGTCCTCCGCTACGCTGCCCCAGAACCAGGGATTCTTGGAGAAATCGCATGCCAGACCGCGTAATCGGACCCCTCCGGGAGGCCAGGACTCCACTTACGAGCGGCCTTCGACAGCTTCAACTCGCTGCGTCCGCCACCGCTTCCGCGGAAACGTTCGTCGCGCTCGCCTCGCTCGATAACGCGGTCGCCTACCTCCGCAACACCTTTTTGCCTGTTGCTGAGGCGGAAGAGTTCACGCTCTACATCGCCGTCGATGGCGTTCTCGGCGCAGTCGGCGCGACTGACGTTATGAAAGCCCAGCACGCGAGCATCGCCGTCATGACCGAAGACCTCGGCAAGGTCGTGGCCGCTGCCCGGCAGGACGACGACGTTTCGGCGTATGCGCAATACTTGTTGCCGCTTCTTCACGGCCTGTACGCCCTCGTGCGCGCGCATTTGGAGTCCGAAGATGATGTCTACCTCCCGCTCCTCGACGATCACCTGAGCGAATCGCAGGTCGGGATGCTGGTCGATAACATCGGACGCATCTCAGCCGCACGACGCGAAGACGCGCTCGCCGGACGCCCAGCAGCCGACCAAACGAACCTTTAGAATCGACCGCGCCACACCGGCCAGGAGACCGCATGCCAGGAGCGCTTCACGGTCTCCGCGTCCTCGAACTCGCGACCGGCGTTTCGGGGCCGTTTTGCGCCAAGCTCCTCGCGGGCCTCGGCGCCGATGTGATCAAGCTCGAACCCCCAGGCGGAGATCATTCACGCGGCGCGGGCCCCTTTCCTGGCGACATGCCTGATCCAAACGCCTCGGGCCTGTTCTTGCACATCAACACCGGCAAGCGGAGCGCCACCCTCGATTCGTGGCCCGACCCGGCTGGCCAATTCGCCGCTTCACTACTCGAAGGCGCTGATATCCTCCTGCTTTCGCTACGCCCCGCCGAACTGGCCACCGCCGAGATCAATCTCGAAGACATCCAACGTCGACATCCCCGCCTGATCGTTACCAACGTCACCACGTTTGGAATGACAGGGCCTTATGCGAACTACCTCGGCGACGAGCTCATCGCCTACGCCCTAGGTGGCTACATGATGCTCACCGGCTCACCAGACCGGCAGCCTTTGAAGGCCTACGGCGACCTCATCCAGTACCAGGCGGGCGGACATGCTGCGCTGGGCACCATGGCCGCCCTCTTCGCGCGCGAGCAGACGGGCCTTGGGCAGCTTGTGGACGTCTCGGCCATGGAGGCCGCGACCTTTCTCCTCGGCGGCGTGGAGCAGAACGCCTATTTCTACGGTCGCGTCGCGCGGCGCAATGGCACGCGCCTCCTTGGCTTCCCGCCCGAACACTCCTACCCATCAACGATTCGTCCCTGTGCCGATGGCTTCGTCCACTGCCATTCGAACAATCGCTTCGCGGATCTCCTCGGTGCTCTCATCCCGGATCCCCGTCTGACCGACCCGGAACTGCTCCGCACACCAACGGGCCACGCCGACGAGATCGATGCCGCGATGGATGCCTGGCTCGTCGACAAGACAAGGGTCGAAGTCGTCCGCCAGGCCCAGGAATTGCGGCTGCCGTTCACCGAAGTGATGGAGCCCGGCGAAGTGATGCTCGAACCCCACCACAAAGAGCGGGGCAGCTTCGTTGAGGTGAACCACCCGCACGCTGGGTTAATCTTCCAACCCGCCGCGCCGTTCAGAATGTCGGAAACCCCCTGGGTCACTTCTCCCGCACCGTCGCTCTCTACCAGAACGGGCCCGCCGCCCGAGTGGAGCGGTCCGCCCCTCCTGCATTCAACGCCCGTAGCAGAAGCCGGTCGCCCTCTTTCGGGCTACCGCATCCTCGACTTCACCAATGCCGTCGCCGGGCCGATATCCACGTCGCTTCTCGGCGTGTTGGGCGCTGACGTTATCAAAGTCGAGTCGCCCGGCTCTCGCCCACGAGTTGCCGCCGGCACGGCCCCTCGCGAAGAAGGCACCGAAGACCTCAGCTACAACCGCATGATGCTCTACAACGCGCTCAACCATTCGAAGCGCGGAATCTCGCTGGACGTGGCACGGCCAGAAGGCCGGGAGATTTTCCTCACACTGGCAACGCACGCTGATGCTGTAGTCCAGAACTTCTCGCCGCGCGTCATGGGCAACCTCGGTCTCGGCTACGATTCATTGAAGGCGGCTAACCCAAACATCATCCTCACATCTATGCCCGCTTTCGGCCTCTCCGGCCCCTACCGCGATCGGGTCGCGTACGGCCCGGGCGTAGACGCCATGAGCGGACTCTCCCACCTCACTGGCTACGCTGATGGCCCGCCCATGAAACCGGGCAACTTCTTCTGCGACCAGAACGCGGCGGTCTTATCTGCAGTCGCGACCATGGCCGCGCTATGGCACCGGTCCCATGGGGGACACGGACAGCAGGTGGAGCTTGCGATGATCGAAGGCGAATTCCAGATCCTCGGCGACGCCTACATCGATTTCGCGGTAAACGGGCGGGAGCGCCGACGAACGGGCAACGCGCATCCTCGGATGGAACCGCACGACGTCTTCCCCTGCGCCGGGAACGATGCCTGGGTTGCAATCGGCGTGGAAACGGACGACCAGTGGCGCTCTCTCTGCCTTACGCTTGGCCGCGAAGATCTGTCCGCCGATCCCGCACTCGAAACGCTCACGGGACGGCAGCAGCGCCGAGACGACATCCATCACGAGATCTCGGCGTGGACAAGCGGTCAGGGTCATCTGGCGGCGCAAAACGCCCTCCAGTTGGCTGGAGTACCGGCGGCGGCCGTGCTTGACGTCGCTGA
The DNA here is from genome assembly GCA_040004685.1 of Anaerolineaceae bacterium. Taxonomy (GTDB): domain Bacteria; phylum Chloroflexota; class Dehalococcoidia; order Tepidiformales; family Tepidiformaceae; genus PNKC01. The sequence continues at coordinate 7,142 of JBDUAL010000020.1, forward strand.
ACTTCTCGCCAACCCTCATGTGGTGGCGCGTCACGGGTTTGAATTCGTCACCGTCCCCGGAGTCGGGCCAACCCCTTACCCGCGGCCCGCTTTTGTCTTGGCGGGCACCCCGGTCCCTCTCGAAACACCAGCCCCGGCCTTCGCTCAGGACAACGTCGCCGTCCTCCACGACCTTTGCGGACTGACCGCTGACGATCTCGCCCAACTCGACGCGGACCAGACCACCTCATCCGTGCCAATTGGCAGCAGTCATTAACAGGAGTAGTCATGACACGGGTCCTCGATGAAACTCTGGGCGCCATCCGCACCGTCACGCTCAACCGCCCTGAAAAGCGCAACGCCCTCGATAGCCAGATGTTGGAAGAACTCGCGGCGGCGTTCGCGGTGCCCCCAACCGCAGAAGAGCGTGTGCTTGTCATTCGCTCAACGGGTTCTGTCTTCTGCGCAGGCCTGGACCTCCGTGAACGCATCGGCGGCGCCCGAGTGGGCGGGGCGAGCCCAATCGAAGGAGTCCTCCACGCAGTGGAACACTACCCTCTACCGGTCGTCGCGGTCGTCCAGGGGGACGCTATCGCTGGCGGAAATGAGCTTGCTCTGCACTGCGACTTCGTGGTCGCGTCAAGCACCGCCTCGTTTGGCATGTCACTCGCCCAGATCGGGCTTGCGCCCACCTGGTTCCTGGCCAAAAAGCTTCTGGAAGTTGCTGGCCCGGTCTCCGCTCGCGAAGTGCTGCTCCTCGGCGACCCGCTGACCGCCACACGCATGTTCGAACTGGGAGTCATCGCTCGCGTCGCTCCGCCTGAGGCGCTGGAGTCCGCGGCGGCGGCGATCATTGACCGCCTGGCCGCCAACGCGCCGCTCTCCCTGAAAGCGATGAAAGCCCTGCTCGTCCGCGAGATGAAGTTCCGCGACGCTATCCCGCACGCAGATGTCGATGCCCTCGTCGACGCAGCCCGCACCAGCGCCGACGCCCGTGACGGCATCGCCGCCAGACTCGAAAAGCGCTCGCCCGCCTTCGAAGGGAGATAGTCTCGTTGGCTCACCCGCAATCTCGTAGACTGCGCTCACTGTGAACCTTCGTCTCTCCAAGCCCTGGCTCCCGTTCAACGAAGAGACCGTGGCCCGCGTCCCCGGCCAACTCGGCATCTACCAGCTCGCCAATGCCGATGGCGATTTGCTCTACATCGGCTATGCGGGCGGGAAATCACTCTTCGGCTTACGCAGCGAAATCCAGCGCAAACTCGGCACAGCCAACGCCGTCAGCTTTCGCTATGAAGTCAACATGCAGTACCTCACGCGCTACAAAGAGCTGTTGATGCTCCATAAGGCGGACCACGCTCAACTTCCCCAAATGAATGCTTCCGAGCCGCCCGTACGTCTCGGACGGCTCAACTAAGGAGCACCCATGGACCTCGAACTCAGTGAAGAGCAGCGAATCATTGTCGACACTGTCCGGCGCTTCGTCCGCGACGAGATCGTCCCGCTCGAAGCGAACCTCGACCCCGACGGTTCAGCCCTCGACCCCGCCGACCAGGAACGACTCGTCGCGAAGATTCGCGCTATGGGATTCTACGGGCTCGACATCCCACCCGAGTACGGCGGGCCTGAGATCGACATCGTCACCCGCACCCTCATGGCGATCGAGATGGCGCAGCACCGCGCCGGACTCTACGCCCCCTGCTACGGCGTCTTCGGCGGCGCTGGCTTGGCCCAACTCTTCGAAGCGAACCAAGACCAGAAGGAGCGCTACCTCTTTCCCACCCTTCGTGGGGAGAAGCACGGGTTCTTCGGACTCACCGAGCCATCTGGCGGCAGCGACCCCGCCCGCGCTATCCAGACTTCGGCCGTGAAGGACGGGGACGATTGGGTCATCAACGGTGGCAAGATCTTCATCAGCGGCGCTGATGTGGCCGACTATGGCATCATCTTCGCCCGTACGGACAAGTCCCAGGGCCGTGCCGGAATCACTTGCTTTATCGTTGACGCCGACTCGCCTGGGTTCCACGTCCGGCGCATCGTCCACACCCTTCGCTCCACAAGCTATGCCACCGAACTACAGTTCGAAGACATGCGCATTCCGGCGACCAACGTCCTCGGTGAAGTGAACAAGGGATTCGCTGTAGCGAACGACCGCCTGACGCGGCAGCGCATTCCCTACTCCGCCGGTTGCATCGGTGTAGCGGTGAAAGCCCAGGAGATGGCGATTGCCTACGCCAACCAGCGCGAAACCTTCGGCGACCTGCTTGCCACCCGCCAGGGCATCCAGTGGATGATCGTGGACAACGAAATCGACATCCGCACCAGCCGGTGGCTGACACTTGCGGCGGCCGACAAAGCGAATCGCGGCCAGCCTTACCGTACCGAGGCCGCTATGGCGAAGCTCGTTGCGAGCGAGGCCGGCGGCCGCGTTGTTGACCGGGCGATGCAGATTCACGGTGGCTACGGCATGACCAAAGACCTGCCGCTCGAACGTTGGTACCGCGAAATCCGCATCCGTCGCGTCGGCGAAGGACCCAGCGAAGTGCAGCGACTGATCATGGCAAGGGACCTATTGGGCGGCTCGTTCCACTAACGGCCATCTCCTTAACCACGCACCAAAGAGAAAGACGACCCGACCGGCGCCGCGTTCGCCGTTACGATGCCTGGCGGCGTTCCGCGCTTGCAATCGTTGTGAACCGCAGCACCGTCCCGCCGAGCCCCACCAGCGCACCGTCCATGAGCACACCGTCTCGCGTCTCCTCGCCGTTCAACGCCAAGGAACAGCTGGGCGTGGATGCGAAAATCTCACCCGCCGAAGTGATCAAAAAGTGGGTCTCCTGGATATTCTTGTCGTTTAGCTTTACCGTGCACGACTTGCCGCGTCCAACCATCACTCGCGAGCCGCACAACAGGAACTTTGTCCCCACGCCCGCACCCTGAGTGATCTCCAGCATCCCCCAGGCGTCCGCGGCGTCACGTTTGGGCTCGGGTCGCGGTTGGGCTTGTGGTCGCTCTACCCTGTGTGCATCTGCCCACTTGATGAGCCGTTCGGGAGCATCGGTCACCACCAGGGACTCGCGTCGCTCTTTTGCACTGCCCAGAAGAGTCCAGCCGCCGTATCCCGCCCCGCCAATCAGAGCGAGCGCCAGCAGCGCGAGAAAGGCGTACTTAAGAGCGTTCGAATCCTGGGCCGGCGCCTTCGGGCCGGCGAAGTCGAATAACTGTTCGCTCCTTAGGCCGTTCGCCTCAGCCACAAGCGCCAGCTTGTGCGCGCCCGTCGCGAGCCCGTCCTTCGCCAAAGTAAACTGATACGGGGCGGCGGCGTCTACCTCCACCTCAGTCCCGTCAACCACGAATCGAACCGTCGGCACGACGCCCGGCTGGGATTGCACCGTAACTTTCACCAGGTCCCCTGGGCGAAGAGCAATTACCCCCGCAGGATCAGTGATCTTCGGCGCTAGTGTGGCCACATTGAACGTCGTCTCGATCGCCTTCGAGGGGTCGAGGGGGTCGAACCGCGCCTGAAGTGTGTGCGGCCGGAACGGGTCGAGCTTCGCTGGGTCCAGGTCGACCGAACGTTTGTCGCCACTGTTCGCCGCCAGCGGTTGCCCGTCGAGCGTGAAGGTAACACCCGTCCCGGCAGGCAGATTGGTCACCTTCGCCGTTG
>JBDUAL010000341.1:0-3182 GCA_040004685.1 Anaerolineaceae bacterium
GCGCCAACAAGCCGGCGAGCGCCATCTTCGATTGCCAGAGACCCATCAGTATGTGCCGGACCTTGAAGACCGAGATTGACTGCCACGGCTCCCACGGCTCGGGCGTGACTCCCGTCAAGCCGTACTCCGGCGGAAGCGCGGCGCCTGAGCTGAGGAGAGCATTCACCCCGGCCGCATACGCTTCGAACATCGCCCGCGTGCCGGCGCTCATGGCCGCGAAGTCGGCGCGCGCAGCGGCTTCGAGCCCGAGTTTGCGCGCCATCCGGTCGGCGGCGAGCCCCGCGGGCCCGACCGCTTCCGACCAGCGGCCAACGGCGCGTCTGCGGTCGTACTCCATCTGCCAGAGGCGGTCTTCTGCGCTGGCGAAGCCCTGCCCGAACCACGCATCGCGTGCGCTCGCGGCGGTGACGTGGGCGATGCCGTAGTCATCGCGGCGAACGGCAATCGATCCGTCCGCGCCGGATACGGTGGTGGTTTGGGTGCCGCTGACGGTTGTCACTGCAAGCCTCGGGCCGGCCAGGTGAGGCAGGCGGGGCAACGATGGCACGTTCGTAGCCGCTTTTCAATCGCTTGCTTAGGCGCGCTAGTTCTGAACTGGGGTGGTCTTTTGCCAAACAGAGACATGGTCCGTGCTCTGATCGGTGAACGGCCTGCGAGTCCAGTCGTTCCAACGCTCGCGCAGTGTCATCCCGGCCAGGCGCGCCATCAGGTCGAGCTCAGCGGGCCACACGTAGCGGTGCGTGGACACAAAGGTCTGGAGTTTTCCGTCGGCGGCGAAGTAGTGGTGCGATGTGCAGAGTTGCGCGGCTACGTCGTACTCGTCGAAGGCGAAGTGGGCCGGAGTGACCTTGAACGCCCTGAACTTATCGCCGCGAGGAAGGCGTTGAAGCTCGGGGACGAAGACTTCGGCCACCATGAAGCCGCCGGGCTGCAGGTGCACCGCTGCGTTGCGAAAGCAATCTACCTGCTCATCCTGCGTCGTGAGGTTAGTAATCGCGTTGAAGACGAGGTAAACGAGCTGAAACGTCGCGTCGACCGAAGTGGTCGCAAAGTCGCCGATGCTGACGCCGATGGCCGCTCCCCCGGGCTTTGTCCGCAGCTGGGCGACCATCGGTTCGGAGTTGTCGATGCCGTGAACGCGAACGCCCCGTCTACTAAGCGGCAAGGCGACGCGACCGGTGCCGACACCGAATTCGAGCGCAGATCCGCCTTGCGCGAGTTCGGCAAGGAGATCCACAGCAGGATCGAGCACGGCGGGATCAAACATGTCCCCGGATGACGCGTCGTAGTTCGCGGCGGCAGGCTCGTCCCATACGGTTCGATCCATGCGCACAATATGCCGGACGAAGCGCGGGTCGGCAACGGAACGGATGGCGAAAGGATGCGCGATGGAGGTCCCCGACGGTAGGATCGGAGGATGACTTCCGCACCGATTGTCCTGGTACCCGGGTTCTGGCTCGGCGCGTGGGCGTGGGACGAAGTCGCCGCCATCTTGCGCGCCGATGGGCACGATGTGACGGCCCTGACGCTGCCCGGTCTCGAGTCGGTTGACGCCGACCGATCCGCGATCACGCTCGCCGACCACGTTGAAGCGATCTGCGCCGCAGTGACGGCGGCGGGCGCTCCCGTCGTGCTTGCCGTACACAGCGGCACAGGATTTTCAGGCTACGCCGCCAGTGACCGCGTCCCCGAGCTGATAGCGGCGATGGTCTACGTCGATTCCGCTCCCGGGAAAGGCGCACTGGACGCGCACTTCGCCGGCGTCGAGAAGCCCCTCAACTGGGAGGAGATCGCAGCGGGAGAGAACCTCGAGGGCCTCAGCGAGGAGCAGATGGAGACGTTTCGAAACCGCGCCGTGCCGGAACCGGCGGCCGCACTGCGGGAGGCGATGGAGCTGACAAACGATGCTCGCTGCGACATCCCGAGCACGATGATCTGCACCGGGTTCCCCTCCGAGCAGGTCAGGGCCTACGCCGCCGAGAACGACTGGGCGTGGTTAGCGGGTGTTGGCGAGCTGCGGGACGTCACCTGGATCGACCTGCCGACGAGTCACTGGCCGATGTGGTCGCGCCCGCGGGAGCTCGCCGCGATCCTCGGCGACATCGCAGCGGCTCATGCCGGGGGCGGGCGATGACAACCTCGCTTCTTGGCGACGCCTTCGCCCATCACATCTGGGCGACGGAGAGCCTGCTGGACGAGTGCGCCGCCCTCACTCCCGAACAACGGAAGCTGCCCGTTCCAGGCACGTTCGGCTCGATCAGCGACACCCTCCGCCACCTCGTCACCACCGACAGCTGGTATCTGACGTTCTTTCGCGAGTGGCCCGTCCCGGCGGACGATTGGGTGGAGGCGAGCTTCGGCGAGCTTCGGTCGCTGATTACGGCCAACGGCGTCGCCTGGATGGAACTGCTCGCGGGTGATCTCGATGCCGACACGGATGTAGTGGAGCACGGAGAGGGCTGGGACTTTCACTCACCACTGGGTTTCCGACTCGCGCAGGTCATCCAACACGGCACTGATCATCGCAGTCAGGTCTGCACGGCCCTGACGGGTCTCGGCCTGACGCCGCCCGAGCTGGACCTCTGGCGCTTCGGCGAAGTCACGGGGCGCACGCGGTCGGGGCGCCTCTGAGGTGGCTCGTAGGACGCACACGGTGGAACAGACCCTCGCCCTGCTCGCAGCAACACCGCGGCGCATTGCGGAACTGACCGCCGGAATGACCGCTTCTCAATTGCGCGCAGCCCCCGTCCCCGAGGAGTGGTCCGCGAACGAGGTCCTCGCCCATCTCCGGGCGTGCGCTGACGCCAGGGGTGACTGCATCCCGGTGATCCTCGCCGAAGACAGGCCAACCTTCCGTGCGGTCAATCCCCGTACGTGGCTGAAGAAGACGGACTACCTTGAGCTGGATTTTCAGAGCTCGTTTCGCGCCTTTGCGACGCAGCGCGCCGAACTGCTGACCATCCTGGAACCGCTGGCACCCGAAAATTGGTCTCGCTCGGCGATCGTGACGGGGGCAGGGGCGCCGCTCGAGCGGACTGTGCTCTTCTACGCCCAGTGGGTGGCCACCCACGAGCGTCCGCACGTGAAGCAGGTCGAGGCGATCGTGAACGCCACGCGCCTCCGGCGATAGCCACTTCTTGAACGGGCCGCCGCGTTACAGCGCGGGCAGCAGAGCCAGTGAG
>JBDUAL010000342.1:0-3171 GCA_040004685.1 Anaerolineaceae bacterium
TAAGTAGCGCGTTGACTGCGTCGATATTGCTCATGCGCGAAAGGCGGCACCTGTCCCCGTGAATGTGGACGGATTGTAGCGCCTGCCACGAATGCGCGGTAGAGACTGCCATGGTTCGGCGTCGCCATGTAGTCTAGGCCGAAACCCTGGACCGCCTATCGTCCAAACCTCAAGGAGCGCCCGTTGAATACGCCAAACGCTGCTCGCGACGTCCTCACCCAATCTGAAGCGGAGATTCGCGCTGCGCTCGTTTCCAACACGGCCTACGTGCTCGATATCGGCCTGGTGCGAGGCGCGGAAACATACCACGGAGACGTGACGGTCACCTTCGATCTCTCGACCGTCACCGACACCTTCTTCGACTTTCGCGGCAAGACGATCGAGTCACTTGAAGTGAACGGTGAGCAGTTGGAGCCGTCTCGGACCGAGTTCCGGCTCAATCTACCCGGTTCAGCGCTGGCTAAGCGCAACACGGTCCGCGTGGTCTATGAGAACGAGTACGACCACGGGGGCGACGGCTTCCACCAGTTCCAAGACCCCGAAGACGGACAGGAATATCTCTATTCCAACTTCGAACCTTACGAGGCACACCGTCTCTTCCCGTGCTTCGACCAGCCCGACATCAAGGCGACCTACGCCTTGACCGTGACCGCGCCGACGGAATGGGAGGTGATCGGCAACAACGCCGAAGCATCGCGAGCAACACTCGGGGACGGTCGAATTCGGCACGTTTTCGAGCCCACGAAGAAGTTCAGCACGTACTTATTCGCGCTCTTGGCCGGGCCCTATCACGCGGTTCACGAGATGCACGGCGAGGTCAATTTGGGCCTCTACTGTCGCAAGTCACTGGCCAAGCACCTGGACACAGATGAGCTGTTCACGGTTTCAAGGCAAGGGTTGGACTTCTTCGGCTCGTTCTTCGATCGGCCCTACGAGTTCCGCAAGTACGACCAGATTTTCGTTCCGGAGTTCAACTCGGGGGCGATGGAGAACGTGGGCGCTGTCACCCACAACGAGTACATGGTGTTCCGCGATCCGCCGACCGATAACCAACGGCGGGGACGGGCGGAGACTGTCCTCCATGAGATGGCCCACATGTGGTTCGGCGACCTAGTCACCATGCGGTGGTGGAACGATCTCTGGTTGAACGAAAGCTTCGCCACCTACATGGCGTACCTCTGCCTGGACGAGGCTACGCGCTTCACCACCGGCTGGCAGGATTTCAACGCTGGCATAAAGAACTGGGCGTACCGCCAGGACCAACTCGTCACCACTCATCCGATCGCCGGCGAAGTGGCCGATACCGACGCAACCTTCCTGAATTTCGACGGTATCACTTACGGCAAAGGCGCCTCCGTGCTCAAGCAGCTGGTGGCTGCGATCGGAATGGAAGGCTTCCGCGAGGGGATGCGCAACTATTTCCGAACCTACTCGTTTGGCAACGCGACGCTTTCGCAGTTCCTCGGTTCCCTCGAAGCGGGGAGCGGCGCGGATCTCAAGGAGTGGTCACGGCTCTGGCTGGAGACATCGTCCTTGAACACGATCGGTTCACGGTGGGAATCCGACGGTGACAGAATCACGTCCTTCACGCTGACCCAATCCGCGCCGGCCGACTACGCGTTCCTCCGCCCTCACCGGCTGGACATTGGCCTTGTGCGCGATGACGGAGGGAGTCTGCACGTTGATGTGCTCCCAGCGACGATTGCCGGACCCGAGCTAGAGCTGGACGCTGCCCGGGGACTCCCTCGCCCCGCACTCGTCTTCCCGAACTACAACGACCACGGTTACGCCAAAGTCGCGCTGGATGGCGAGAGTGTCCGCTTCGTGCGCGAGAATATCGAGCGAATCGACGATGTCCTGTTGCGCCAGCTGCTGTGGTCGTCGCTCTGGAATATGGTGCGGGACCAGCAGTTGAAGTCTACGGACTACCTCGCGCTCGTTCGCGAAAAGATCCTGCTCGAACCCCTGACCGAACTGATCGATTCTGTGCTGAGCAACGCTTCCGCCGCATTGGGCCGCTACGTGCCGGAAGCACAAAAGGACGGCCAATCTCAACTCTTCGTGCAATTCGCCTGGGAGGCACTACAGCGGGCGAAGGACGAAGACGCCAAGATCATCTGGGCCCGCACCCTTATCGGCAACGCTCTCACGCCTGAAGATATTGCGCTGACAGTGAGGCTGGCGGACGGTGTCGAGAGCGTTCGCGGCCTCACCATCGATCAAGACATGCGCTGGGCGATCGCGGCAAAGTGCGTCGCAAACGAGATTGACGGAGCCGACGCTCGCGTCAGCCGGGAACTCGAATCGGACCCAACAGACCGGGGCCAACGAGCGAAAATCCGCTGTGACGTGTCCGTGCCGGATCCGGAGGTCAAGTCCATCGCCTGGACACGGATCAACGGCGAGGGCTACGGGTCGCTCTACCTCACCGTTGCCGCCATGAGCGGGTTCAACTGGCGGTCGCAGGCCGCGCTGCTCGAACCATACACAGAACAGTTCTTTGATCGGCTCCCTCTGGTCTTCCGTGCGCGCGACAAAGAGTTCGCAGGTGACTACTTCCGCTCGTTGCTTCCCAGCCACCGAGTTGAGCAGGCAGTCCTGGACCGTTCCGAACGCTTGCTCGCCTCCCTGGATGAGTCCGAGCCTTCACTCATCCGAATGCTACGCGAAGCGAACGACGATCTCGCGCGTTCCATCCGTTGTCGGCGATTTGCGGGATCGTAGTCCTGCTGTCGCGGCCAAATCGCGTATGAAGCGGCTCCACCAGTTGCTTCGTCGCCAGCCGAGGGTCGCCAAGCTGCGGAGTTCCTCCGGCCGCCAATCTCAGATTACGCTGCGTCACCCTCGGGACATCGGGAGTTACCTTCGTTTCCACACGCAACGAACCGCGGCCGTCTATCGAACTGACTTCCACCGTTTGCGAAGCTCGTCCAGCGTCCGGGCATCCAGCTCTCGTCCAGCATAGCGGGCGCTCTCAAACGCGCGGGTTATGTCGACCGTCACGTCGTCTCGGTATCGATTGGCAAGCGTTGGAGCGAACTCCGTTGACGTCTCTCCCGGTTCGCGAATCGCGCCGTCCAGCGCCGCCTGGCCGAGCACGTCCAAATAGAGTCGCGTGGTCTCGGTACTTGCGAACGGCGCCCCGCGAGAATGACGCCGAGGGAAGAGCGA
>JBDUAL010000343.1:0-3171 GCA_040004685.1 Anaerolineaceae bacterium
CGACGACCTGGAGCCGCTCGAAGACCACTTCGAAGCGCTCATCCTGGTCAGCGGTAAGGACAACCTTGATGCGCTCTTCGAGGTCGCGGTGGACCTCGATCGAACGATCTAGGCGGAGCCCGAACTGTTCGGTACGGGCTTCGGTCTCCCGCTGTCGTTCGAGCACGGTCTGGAGTGACTGGCCCACCTGGGAGGCCTGCTGCTGTACTTGCGAGACGTCCGCCATCACGAGGCCGAGCTGATGGACGGCGCGTTCGATGCGGCGGGTGGCCTCACCCCGCTCGGCGCGGTCTGATTCTGCCTCGGCGCGCACGATCCGGAGGGCGTTCTCAACATCCGCGCGGTTCGTCGAGAGGTTCTGGCGAAGGTGCTCGGCGCCTTCATCAAGCGAGCGAATCTTCTCGGGGATGCCTTTCAGGGGCAGGAGTTTTGGGTCAACCTCGCGCACCGCGCGCTCGTTTGTGTTGAGCTGTTCGGCAAGGTCGTGGATCTGGCGGCGAAGCTGGTCCACCTGCTCGAGCACACGCTGCTGGTCCTCGCGCGTGCCGCGAACCTGCTGTTCGAGCCAGGTGATGATTTCACCGAGTGCCTGTGCCTGGGGTTCAGCGGCCACAGCAGCTACCCCTCGACACGCAGGAAGGCGTTGACCCCCGCTACCACGGGTAGCGCGGAGATCTCTTGGAGCGCGTTGCGCATCGCGCCTTCGCGGGCGCGATGCGTCATGACCACCAGTTCGGCGGTCTGCTCGTCGGCATCGGCTTCCTTCTGGTTGACTGCGGCGATGCTCACGTTGTGGTTGCCAAGGGCCTGGGCAATTTGGGCCAAGACTCCCGGACGATCTTTCACTGCCATACGAAGATAGTAGCGCGTTTCCAGGGCCTCAAGGCCGAGAACCGGGATATCGCCCTCGGGCCCCCAGTACTTGCGTTCGCGGTTGCCCTGGACAATTGCGTGGGACAGGTCTAGCAAGTCGGCCACCACGGCAGAACTGGTCGGGTCCGCGCCCGCCCCACGACCCTGAAAAAGCACCGTGCCGGTGAGGTCCCCTACGATCTGGACCGCGTTGTAGACGCCGTCCACTTTGGCCAGGGGCGTTGTTGCGGGCAGAAAGGCGGGCGCCACTCTTGCAACGATTCCCCCTTCCGTGCGTTCGGCGATGGCGAGCAGCTTGATCACATAACCGAGTTCGCGGGCGTACTGGAAGTCGCGCGCTGTGAGCTTGGTGATGCCCTCGGTGTGTACCTGCGTGGGCCGGACGCGGGTGCGGAAGCCAAGCGTGGCCATGATGGCGAGTTTGTAAGCGGCATCGTAGCCCTCGACATCGTTGGTCGGGTCAGCCTCGGCGTAGCCGAGCGCCTGGGCGGACGCCAAAGCCTCGCTGAAGCCGCCGCCGCCGATCGGCTCGATACCTTGCTGGCGGAGCGCTTCGGCGGCTGCACCGGCGCTGGTCATGCTGGTCAGAATGTAGTTCGTGGTGCCGTTGATGATGGCGTGGATCGACGTGATCTTGTTCGCCAGCAGGTCGCGCCGCAGCGGCGAAATGAGTGGAATACCGCCGCCCACGCTGGCTTCGAACATGATATCCAGGCCGCGGGCGTGGGCGTCGGCAAGCAGTTCGGGGCCAGCCTTCGCCATCAGCTCCTTGTTCGCCGTGACAACGTGCTTGCCAGCGGCCAGGGCGCGACGAATGAACGTACCGGCTGGCTCCTCGCCGCCGATGACCTCAACCACGATATCGATAGCCGGGTCGTCAAGGACCGCAGCCACATCGTTGGTGAGGACGCCCGGGTCCAGGTCAACGGTTCGCGGTTTCGAGAGATCACGAACCGCTGCCCGGCGTACAACCAGCGAGGCACCAACCTGGCGGGCGAAATAATCGCGACGTTCGAGCAGCGCGCGAGCAACGCCGCCCCCGACGACGCCGAGGCCCACGATGCCGACGCCGATCTCGCGGGTCACGGTGTCACTTGATGTGATTCTCTGCCCACTTGATGTCCGAAGAATCGAGCGAGCGCTTGATCGTCGTGGTGTTCTTGAGGTCCTTGATCGCCTTGTCGAGCTTGATCTTGGCGATTTGGCTGATGTTGGTCGTTGAAAGCGTGCCCACAGGGTCGCGGGATTCCACCTTCAGCACCCAGAAATTGCCGTTCGCATCGATCGGGCCGACGATTTCGCCGTCCTTTACTGCGGCCAGTGCCTTGCTGATTGATTCGGGCAACAGAGACACGGGCTGAGCGTCCAGTACACCGTCCTTCTGGCGCGAGTTGAGGTCGGTCGACTCCTTCTGAGCGACGGTGCCCATGTCTTCGCCAGCCTTAATGCGAGCGAGGACGGCGTCCGCTGCGTCCTTGCTGTTGGAAACCACCGCGCGCAGGCTCACCGTTTCGGCGGTGGCGCCGCCTTCCTTTTCGTACAAATCCAAGAGGCGGTTGTTGGCGATGGTCACCCTTGTCAGGCGGCGATAGTTGCCATCGCTCACCTTCACGGTCTTCAGCCTGGCGCGGTAGAGCGTGTCAAACGAACTGCCACTGCCGGCGACGGGGACGCCAAGCTCCGCGGCGATCTGGTTGGTGATGTCCTGTTCGCTGATCGCAACCCCATTCTTGTTGGCGAGGAGCAGTGTCAACTCTTCTTCCTCCAACTTCGAGAGCAGTGACTGCTCGAGCAGGGGAAGGCTCTGGCCGGAACTCTGATTGTCCTGAATAAACTTGAAGAGCCGGTCTGTGTAGTAGCGCAACGAGACCGATTGCCCACTCACGGTGAGGATACTCGACCGCGGCTGCCCGATGCTGTTGTCGTACAGGCGGTAGCTAAGCATGCCCAAAACGAGCAGTCCGAGGGCAACGACGACCGCGAACACGCCAAGGCGCACGTTGCGATCGGAGAGTTCAACGCCGGCCACTCGGCGTTGATTTCGGGCGTGAGCGCGGGGGCGGGGGCGGGGAAGCCCGGTTGTTCGTTCTCGTCGTGCCATGTCGTCCCTTTCCGTGGAGCTTTAGCCCCTCGTCGGGAAGACCCCGGTCTGGCGGATGTGCGAAAGCGTGTAGGGGAGCAGCGCGAGGTGGCGGGCACGCTTGATTGCCGTGCAGACCAGGCGTTGGTGCTTCAAGCAGGCGCCCGTCTTGCGGCGCGGCTCGATCTTGCCGCGGTCGCTCACGAACATGCGGATGC
>JBDUAL010000344.1:0-3167 GCA_040004685.1 Anaerolineaceae bacterium
CGGTGGCCGGGTCGACAGACAACTGAGCGACGGCCGAACCGGGGTTGTCGATCGTCTGGACGGATGACTTGCCTTGCTTGTCGTAAGTGTGGATGGCGATGCTTGTTGGCTTGCCAGAGGCGTCCAGGACTTCGATTTTGTAGTCGTCGGCGGTGCCTGGAAGGATAATCTGGTTCGTGCCCGCGTCGGGCGGCGGCGCGCTTTCCACGCAACTCGGGTCGCGCCACGCCTGGCGGGTGGAATAGGAGGCGCCTGGGATCTGGTTGGTAGCGCCCGTAGCATCCTTCGCTGCGTCTTCGGCGCTCCCTTTGGCGAGCGAACCAAACACCCGCCCCTGTTTGTCTGTGATGCGCACGCGCACATCGGATGGCACGGAGAAGACGACGGCGCTGAGGTCGTCGCTCGGTTCGAAGATGACCGAACTCTTCACCTTGCCCTTGTAGACGTCGAGCGCCGTGCGGTCGCGGTAGTAGGGGTCGTTGATCAGGATCGCCCCGCTGTTCGGGTCGAGGCCAACAGCGGCGATCCAGTGGCCGGGCACTTCGAGAATGATCGGACGGCCCTGCTTCAGCTGCTCCCTGATTTCGTCTTCGTTGCCGTTGCCCGTGCGTGAAAAGCGGACGGTGGGCGTGCCAGGACGAGCTTTGGCCATCTCGCCAGATAGCTGGTTGGCGGCGGTCCAGATGACGTCACCGTAAATGTATCCACGACTGACCCATCCACGGTTCGTCTTCTTCGCATCTTGGTTGAACCAGCTGTTCATAGCTTGCGGAGTGAGTGGTGACCCGTCCGGCATTGTGAGCAATCCAAAAATTGCCATGGTGGTGGCGACCGAGGTCATCGCGCATCCGCACTGTTCGATGGTGCTGCCGCACCAGTCGGGGCCGAACTCAGGGTCCTTGGCTCTTGCGTACTCGTCCTTGCCCCAGCGCGGATCGTTCTGGGCGAAGAAGGGGGCGCCGGGATCGCTTCCGGAGATGTAGGAACTGGCGCCCGTCGCCTTAGGGACGGCTGCGTCTTCCTGTTTTTGGCGCGCCTGGGCCTTGGTTGCGGCGTCTTTGTCGCACATGTGAACGCCGGAGAACTTCGCTTCAGCGTTCGCCGAGGTAACGACGCTATCAGAGCGCAGGAGGACAACTGCCAAGAACACAACGGCGATGACGCCGATGGCGGCCACGAACATAGCCGGTGCCCGGAACTTCTGTAGGGGCGGCCGCAGCGCCAGCTGACCGAGCGCCGTTACCTTCTGACCCTCCGGCCCATCTGACTCAGCATGGACGTTAAAGCCTAGGGCGACTGGAACCCCGAAGAGCGGAGTCTTGTGGTGAACGCGCAGACCCACCGTGCGGCGTTCGCCTGGCTGGAGGACGACCGCTGGCAGTTCGAATTCAAAGCGGTGGGCAGCCTCAGGGTCTTCTCCCTGTAGCGTGTACGCTGCCGCCTGGTTGCCCCGGTTTTCAGTGACCAGGACGAAGTCGCGTTTGCTCCGCGGAGCCTCAAACGTGAGCGAAAGGTTCTCGAACGGAGCGAGTGTAAACCGGCCGAGCGTGGCCGCCTCCCGCTGGTATTCGTGCGAGCTGACCAGCACCGTGAAATCGTAATCGCCAGCCAGCGATTCGGCTTTCCGCGGGGGGATAATCGTTAGCTGGATCGTCTCGGAGGCGCCGGGAGCAAGCGCGAGTTCCGGCCGATCGATCCTTACCCAGGCACCGGGGAGGTCCGGAACCGAGACGCGTACGCGATCCACTACCTTGCTGCGGTTGTGGATCCGCACACTGGCCATCCAGGGTGCGCCGGCGATTACCGGTGCGTTCGGTGAAACGAGGGTCACTCCGAGTCGTGCCCCGACGGCCAAGTCCTCTCCGCGCGCCGCATCCAGGTCGCCGGGGAGCGCAACGGCGCCCGGCTGGAGTTGGATGTCGACCGGCGGAGGAGGCTCGAATCGCACTTCGATATCGCCAAAGCGGAGCTCGGCGTCGTCTTCGACGAGGTTGGGGACGTGTGGCTCGATTCGCACCCCGTTGACGAATGTGCCCTGCGCGGAGCCCAGATCTTCCACAAGGAGGTGGCCGGAATCGACGGTCAGGCGCGCGTGACGGCGGGAGATCGAGAGGTCATCGATGATGATCGCGTTTCCATCGGCGCGGCCCACCACGAGAGACGGAAGATCAAGGGGCAGGTCGCGCCGTCTCCCATCGGTTCCCGTTATCTGTAGTACGCCGAACTTCACGCCACGTCTCCAGCCGTTGATCCAAGGCGCCGGCGTTCGTCGCGGGCGCTGCTTTCTGAAGGATAGACCGGCATTACCGGATAAGACCACACGCTGCCGCTACGAAAGTGCATTTCACCCAGAGTTTTTATTTCACACAGAGTTTTATTTGAGTGACAGATGCGCGGCTGGTCGTCCTAATTGCCCCGGAAGATCAGCCCGTTTGAACCGTCCAGGACGTTTCGCCGGGAGAAAGGGTGGCGATCCAGTAGACGGCCCCGCGCGTAAGCGCGGTGAAGTCGTTGGCGCCCGGGATGCCCTCGCCGAGGGTGAAGTAGCCTTTGTACACCTCCTTCTCTGCGTCCCAGCGGAAGATCGCACTGATCCTGGCAGTCACGTCACTGCTGGCGGTCGGCGGGTATCCGCGAAGCGCGTCGCCGATTGAGATGCCGTCGCGTCCGAACCAGGTGAGAAGTGTCCAGCGAAAGGTGAGGCTGTAGGTGATCGTGCCCGCTGGGCCTGGTGGGGGAGGAGCGGTTCCGCCACCGCTGGATGGCGACTTATATGTGAAGTTCGGGATGATGTCGCTCGTGCCGTTCGAGGTCGTCACCGTGACGACCGTTTGGCCGGAAACGTTCGGGGGCGTCACGGCCTTCAACGTGGTGTCGTTCACCATCGTGCAGCTTGTCGCGGGCACCGTGCCGAACTTGACGGCTCCGGGGCAGACGACTCCGCTAAAGCCCGCTCCAATGATGGTCACTTCTTGCCCGCCGAACGTCGAGCTAGTGTTGGGCTCGATGGTCGTAATGATTGGCACAGCCGCCACGTAAGTGAACTTGGCGGCTGCGCTGATAGGGCTGACGTCGGCGCCTTTGGTGACCCGCACGTCTTTCACGCCCGCGGCCGCAGCCGGAGGCGTGAGCAGTGTGACCTGGGTGGCGCTGTTGACGTTCAGGTT
>JBDUAL010000345.1:0-3162 GCA_040004685.1 Anaerolineaceae bacterium
ACGCGGCCCGGGACCACGCCGGGCACAGCCTAACCCGTCTTTTCCTTCACCGGCCCCCCGTGGGCTCGTTCAAATCTAGGAGTTTCCGCAATGTCCGCACCAGCTTCTCACGTAGTCCTCTCCGCCCTCCCCAAGGACGAGCGCGTCTCTCGAATGCGCCACTCGGCCGCCCACGTTCTCGCCGAAGCGATGGTCGAACTCATGCCCGAAGCCGAACTGGGAATCGGGCCGCCTATCGACAACGGGTTCTACTATGATTTCCGTCTCCCCCGCCCGCTGACGGCGGACGACCTCGCCTGGCTGGACGAACGGATGCGAAGGTCGATCACCGCCAAGCACCCCTTCGTCATGTCGTCGCTGACTAAAGCCGAGGCGGAAGCCCGCTGGGCGAATCAACCGTTCAAACTCGACCTCCTAAAGGACCTTGAAGAAGGCAACGTGACCCAGTGCACGCACGCCGATTTTACGGACCTCTGCCGCGGCGGACACGTCAACGACACTGGCGAAATCCCCGCCTTCAAGCTCGCCAGCATAGCCGGTGCTTACTGGCGGGGCAGCGAAAAGAACCCACAGTTGCAGCGCATCTACGGCACCCTCTTCGAAACGCAAGCAGAACTGGACGCCTACGAGCAGCAGCTTGAGGACGCCCGCCGCCGCGACCACCGCCGCATCGGCCGCGAACTTGGCCTGTTCGCGCTCTACGAAGAGATCGGGCCAGGACACGTCATCTGGCTCCCTGCCGGCGCAACCATTCGCCGCGAACTCGAACGCTGGATCATCGATGAGGAACTCGCCCGCGGTTACCAGCACGTCATAACGCCCGCGGTCGCAAAGCGCGAACTCTTCGTCCAATCCGGCCATTGGGACCACTATCAGGAAGCTATGTATCCGGTGATGGAGCGCGAAGGAGAACTCTATGTCCTCCGCCCCATGAACTGCCCGAGTCACATCATGGTCTTCGCCGACGGCCTCCACTCCTACCGCGAATTGCCGATCCGCATCGCCGAGCTTGGCAACATGCATCGCTGGGAGAAGTCAGGCCAGGTCTCCGGGATGAGCCGCGTTCGCATCATGACTCTCAACGACGCGCACATCTTCTGCGCCGATATCGCCCAGGTCGAATCCGAAGTCGAGGGAGTCCTCCGCTTCATGGAGGAGGTCTACGCGACCCTCGGCCTCAAGGACTACAGCTACCGTCTCTCACTCGGGGATCCCGAAGACACGGAAAAGTATGTGGATAACCCTCCAATGTGGAAGAAAGGCGAAGCGCTCCTGCGTGAGGTCCTTCAGAAGGTTGGGCTCGAATTCACGGAAGAGAAGGGCGAAGCCGCGTTTTATGGTCCTAAAATCGATGTCCAGTTCAAAACGGCCGCTGGCCACCATGAAACGCTCGTCACCATTCAGGTGGACTTCCACCTGCCTGGCCAGTTCGACCTCGAATTCGTCGGCGAAGACGGCGAGCGCCACCAACCGATCATCGTCCACCGAGGCGTCATCTCCACCATGGAACGCATGGTCGCCCTCCTTATAGAGGAGTACGAAGGCAACTTCCCGCTCTGGCTTTCCCCGGTTCAGGCCGTCGTCATCCCAATCGCCGACCGTCACGTCGAATACGCCAACGAAGTCGCTGGCGAACTGCGAAAGGCCAAGCTTCGGGTCGAAGTCGACTCCCGAAACGAACGGATGCAGGGCAAAATCCGCGACGCTCAACTCAAGAAGGTTCCGTACATGCTCGTTGTCGGTGACCGCGAGGCCGAAGCGAAAGCAGCGGCGGTGCGAGTCCGCGGCGGCGGCGACCTCGGCTCCACGCCAGTCAGCGCGATAGTTGAACGCCTCCGCGAAGAGCGCGACAGCAAAGCGCTCGCGCCGTAAATACAGCCGCTCATGAGCCGACGGGGGCTCGTCGGCGATGTTCAGCCGCGGCGAAGATCGTCGGACATACTGTCCGAAAGTCAAGGGGCCCGGTGAGGCCGACCCGTGGCTGCCTACTTATTCATCCAGGGCCGGATGTACGCTAGATTTTGCTCACCGACTGAGGCAGAAGGGGTGGCCCGCCGGGTCCAGCATGACGCGTAGCTCGTCTTTCGCCCGGTCCGCCGGCTGATGCGGCGCGACGCTTGCACCAGCGGCGACGGCGTGGGACACCGCCGCCTCAAGGTCTTCGGCGCCGAAGTCAAAGTGGAGCATCTTGCTCGGGGTACCCGGCGTTTCCGGCCAGACCGGAGGCCGGTACCACTCTTCAGCCTGAAAGGAGAGGCCAACGCCTCCGGCGGGATCGCGCATCAGAATCCAACCAGCGCCGCCCTCACGCGTTGGGGGAGCGTCGCGTGCACTGATTTCCCAACCGAGGAGGCGACCGTAGAACTCGGCCATCTCTTCAGCGTCAGCGCAGTCGATGCAAACGGTGGTCCATTGCAGGGGAACGCGCGATTTCTGTGTTTTCGCCAAATTGTTTGCCTCCCGCGGATCCGTGTCCGACCAGCGGGCCGCGTCCAGAGGCGGCCAACGACCAGCACACCGGCACCAATATTGAGTCCGGGTCGAGCCTCGGCTTAGACCGCCGCCTGCGCCTCGCCCTCAACAACCGATTCGCCGTTCTGGTTCGTGGTGACAACCTTGATCGTCGCCACCCCGTCATTGATCGCGGTCACTTCGCCCTTGGCGGTCAGCGTATCGCCAGGCCACACCTGCTTGGTGAACCGGACGCCGTACTTCTTCAAAGCTACAGGCCCAACCCAATCGGTCAGCATCCGGCCAGTTAGCCCCATCGAGAGCATCCCGTGCGCGAACACCGATGGGTAGCCCGCCAGTCCCTGGGCGGCCGTGTCATCGTGGTGCAGCGGATTGAAATCGCCGCTCGCGCCGGCGTATTTGACGATGTGCGTCCGGTTCACATTCTCGACCACAACTGCTTCGTGAGTATCTCCAACTTTAAGCGTCACTATCCGGCCTCCTATTGCTCGACAGCTTTTTCGGTCTGCACGCCGACCGAAGTTGCGGTGACGCACAGCACGCCATCCTGGTTGCGATACTCGGTGATCGATTCGCTGAACATCAGCTTCCCGCCGCGGCGCCCTTCCTTCTCCCAGCGATTCCCCGGACGGCTCGTCACCGTCAGCGTGTCGCCCTCGTGAATTGGCTGGTGGTATTCGTAGTGCTGCT
>JBDUAL010000346.1:0-3162 GCA_040004685.1 Anaerolineaceae bacterium
CTTCGGCGCCCGCCTCATGAACGATGCGAACCGCGCTCCAGGGCTACGCCGGCGCGCCGCTGATTGCCGCCGTCTCGGGCGTCAGGTCTTGTTCCCTGAGCTTACTCGCTGGGGTCTGGTTGGACGGCCGGTTGAATTTCGCCGTATCCATCTCCTCGAGCAAGATCTCCCCAGAAAGCACCTTTCTTTTCCAGCTTTGGTGTTGGTCTTCTCGGTCGTGGAACTCGGGCATCACTTCATTAGCGAACAGTTCAAGGCTCGAGCAGATGTCTTCATGGGTGTTGTTGCCCGCCTGGTTGAGCAGGATCACCTGGTCTACGTTCGACTCTTCAAACTTCCGCAAACGCGCCCGGATCGTCTCCGGTGAACCGATCAACGCGCTCGTGCTCGCGCTCGCGGCCATCCCCTTGTCCGTCTTCTTCCACGCCTGGAACTCTTCCCAGAGGTTCACCGAGTTCGGCGCTACGGGCCCGTGCGAGTTGTAAAACTGAAGCGTGAACTGGAAGAACGTCCAGCCGTCGGCCTTCGCCCGCGCCTCTTCATCCGTCGGAGCGCACATGAACCCGCTGACGATTGCGATCGCCGGGTTCGTCTGGTACTCCGCGAGCTTTTCGAGGTGTTTCGTGTAGGCGTTGTAGTACGCGTTCACCCAAGCATGGGCGGCATCTGCGCTCACAAACTGGAAACCGAGCGCACCGATCCCGCGCCGTCCGGCCATCTCGATCGTCTCAAGCTGCGAGCACGCCACCCAGAGCGGCGGATGCGGCTTCTGCAGCGGCTTCGGGAGCACATTGCGCAACGGAAAATCGAAATACTCTCCGTGATACTCCACGCCCTCCGGCCCGAACATTGGGATGATCGCTCGCACAGCGTCTTCCCAGACCGCCCGCTTTTCACGGAATCGCCGATCGAAGGGGTGCAGCTCGGTCACACTCGAGCCTTCGCCAAGGCCGAACTCAACCCGCCCGTTGCTTACCAGGTCCAGCATCGAGACGCGCTCCGCAACTCGCGCCGGGTGGTTGGTTGGCAACTGGATAATCCCGTGGCCAATCCGGATGTTCGTGGTCCGCTGGCTCGCTGCCGCGAGGAACACTTCAGGCGCCGAGGAGTGCGAATATTCCTCGAGGAAGTGGTGCTCCACCTCCCATGCATAGTCGTACCCCAGCTTGTCGGCCAACTCCACCTGGGTGAGCGCGTTCTGAATCAGATCGTATTCGCTTCGCTCATGCCACGGCCGCGGCAGCTGCAGTTCGTAGAAGATCCCGAATTTCATGACTCTCTCCTGGCCCGATTGAGGCGTGACCGGATTCTAAGAGAAATCAAACGGGCGCGTTCTACCACGCGCCCATCGACAATTCCAATTGCCCGACCTAGGCGTTGGAACCTGCCAACGCCCTCGCCGAATCGGCGGCAGTCGCCGGCTTATGACGCACGTCCGAATCATCGAAGACACGCGTCCACGCCGCGAACTCCAACAGAACGCCGTCAGGGTCCATGAAGTAGATCGAGCGCACGAAAACGCCCGCGTGCATTTCGCGACTCGCCTGGGACGGACTTTCGTCGTGGTTGTATACCTTTGAAGTCTGAATTCCCTTGTCGTGCAGCTTTTGCACATATGCTTCGAAGCGTTCGGGCGAAACATCGAAGGCCACATGGTTCATGGAACCGTGTGCCGTCATAATCTCCCCATCGCCCGGCCAGTGAGCGGCCGAAGAGATGCCCGGCGCCCGCTCCGGCGCGTTCGGGAACCAGAAGAACGCCAGCGAATCGCCGTTCCCTATGTCAAAGAAGAAGTGCTGCCCGTAGTTCCCCGGCAGTTCGATCGTCTTGACCAGCGGCATTCCAAGCACACCGCTATAGAAATCCACCGTTCGCTGCATGTCCTTGCAAACGAGGGCGAGGTGGTTGATCCCTCGAAGTTCGAACTCTTTGTTCTCGCGCCGCATGGTGCCTCCTGCAAGATCTGGTTGAAAGCTAGCTTACACCCCTCTGCAATCCCTTTGTCCCAGCCTGACCACGGGCGCTCGCGTATCATCCGCACCAACTCTCGTTTTGGAGTCACGAATGCCCCGCCTCCGCCAGGTGCCGCGCGCCGAAGCAACTCCCGAAGTCGCCCAGATGTACGCACGCCTTTTTGGCGACCGCGACCCCGTAGTCTCACCGGGAACGGCGACCGGAACGCCGGGGAACTGGTGGACCGTTTTCGCGCTCGTCCCGGATATCTTCAACTCCGCCGTTGCCCAGTTCGGATTGTTCAGCAGTCCAAAGCGCTCGCTCGCGCCGTACCAGCGAGAGCTCGCACTGACGCGCGCCGGGTTCGCCGCTGGCAGTCAGTTCGTCTTTTCGCAACACAGCAAGGCCGCCCGCGCCGCCGGGATCCCAGCGGACAAACTTGGAGCCATCCCCTCATGGGGTAGCGCCGACGTTTTCGATTCGCAAGACCGGGCGATACTCGCCTTCGTCGATGACCTCGTGCTGGCCGACGGCCGTGTTCAGGACGCCACGTTCGACCGGTTGAAGCCGTTCCTGACCGACGAGGCGATCCTTGAGCTGACCTTCGCGGTCTGCACTTACCGCCTTCACGCCACCATGTGCCGAGCGCTTCAACTGGAGTACGACGACGTGCCAGAGCGCGTTGTCGAAATCGCTGCTCCTGCAGGCGCCGCCACGGACGTGATGCGGCAGATCAGTCGAGAATAGTCAGGATCTGCGCCCCAGCCACAGGTCGCGCATCAACTGTGCCTGGCCGACGTGTTCGCGAAGATGGCCAATGCCGTGAATCAGACACTCCACGCCGGTACGGGTCATGCTCGGGTCGGCGGGTTGCGCCACTTCCGCGGCGAGGTGAGCTTCGTTCCCCGATTCGAAGAGCGTGGCCAAATCGCTGAGCAACGCGTCGAACTGCGCGCGAAAGTCGTCGGGGGCCCCGCCAGCAACCGCGAACGAAGGACCCCGGTCTACTCTCCGGTACTCCTCAATGGTCTTTCCCGCACCGGCGCCGTTCGCCAACCAGAATCGCGTGGCCGAGATGGAATGAGCCGCCAGCACCGCCAGCGAGTTGGCGTTTTGCACGTCCGGACGCCAGACCAACGCTTCGTCCGGTAGGCCGCTCAGCGCCTCGGTGAACAACTACCTGGTTGCGGTCGCGCCCGCTTCGGCGAA
>JBDUAL010000347.1:0-3150 GCA_040004685.1 Anaerolineaceae bacterium
GGAGAAAATGGCGCGCATGCGTCTTGTACGGCGGATCGAACGTTTCAAGCGTGAAAACGTGAGTGCTGAAGTAGTGCCCCACCTGCTCGAGATCAGACAGATGCTGGAAGTCCGGGCGCAATTTCTTCAGCACCGCCAGCGACTTCACCGGCACCATCGCCTGTGGCGTGCCGGTGCTCACCACCTGTACCGGATAGTCGGGCAGCATCTCCGACGCCTCGATTCCGAGCGCCTGTGCGAACACGTTGCGGTCCAGGCGCCGCTGAAACTCCGGCTTCGCCTGAGTCATCACGATACGTACGTTCTTGTCGCCGTCGAGCGCGATATCCACCGGCAAGACGCCGATGTTCAGCTCCTGCGTCACCCGCTTCCTACCCTCTGAGAGGTCGATGCGGCCTTCTTCGACGAGCGTATGCATGGTGGCGATCGTTGGGTGCCCGGCGAGCGGAATCTCCTTGGTTGGCGTGAAGAATCTCACCCGGAAACTGGCCACCTTCGAGGGGAAGACGAATGCCGTTTCGGACGCGTTGATTTCCCGAGCAATGTTCTGCATTTGGGCGTCATCCAGCCCCTCGGCGCGCGTGACCACGCCGCATGGGTTGCCCGCATAGCGGCGGGTGGTGAACGCATCGACGATTTTGACCTGGTAGTCGCGCATTTGAGAAGGGTAACAGAGGGAATGGCGCGCGTGGCAGGCCATCCTTCGTGTGCTGATCGATCGGCGCGTGCCGCCTGCGACCGTTATGATTCGGGCAATGAGCTTTCCACTCGAAGACGACACTCTCGCCGCGGAGATCGGCGAACTGCTAATCGCCCGCGGCCAAAAGGTCGCGGTCTCCGAGACTACCGCTGGCGGCCTCATTTCCGCGCGCATGTTAAGCGTGCCCGGCGCCTCCCGCTGGTTCGAAAGCGGACTCGTCCCTTACTCTAGCCCGGCTAAGTGGGACGCCCTCAACCTCGACCGCGATATCGCCCGAGAGCATGGCGGGGTCAGCTCGCAGTGGGTCTCGGCCACCGCCGATGCGATGCGCAAATCCACTGGCGCGGCGTGGGCCGTCGCTGAAAGTGGAATCGCCGGCCCACAGGGCAGCCGAAGGTCACAGAAGCCCGTTGGCTCCGTCGCTATCGGCGTCTCTTCGCCGGGTGGCACAACCGCCAAAGAGATGGTGGTCCCCGGCACGCGCGCTCAAGTCATGGTCGCTATCAGCGAGAAGGCCCTCGAGATGCTCCGCGACGCGCTGAAGGCGTCCGTGCAATAGAAGCCCCCGAGCCTTAGAACACGTCGAACAGGTTGAATCTCGGCCCGTCCTTGCAGCAGAGCTTCACCCCGTGGTGCTTGGTAAACACGCCGCAGCCGTAACAGATCCCCCATCCGCAGGGCATGTTCTCCTCCATCAAGATCTCTGGCGATTGGCGTCGGCCATTGGTGCGCAGGACATTCGCGAGGCTTTCGAACATGGCGTTGGGTCCGCATGCGTAGATGCGATTCGCCCACTCCTGATACTTGCCGAGATGCTGGGTGACGAAGCCCTTTGGTCCGGCACTACCGTCTTCCGTGACAACCACGTACTCGACTTCCTTCGGCCATTCGCTGGCCGCAAGGAGGTGTGTCTGGCTGCGGCCGCCCATCATGGCTACTACTTGGTGACCTGCTGCTACCGCCCGTATTGCGGTGTCAACCAGCGGCGCAACACCCACGCCCCCACCGACGAGCAAGAGGTTCGATGGCGAATCAGGCAAACGAAAGCCGTTGCCCAGCGGCCCGTACATGCGCACCTGGTCGCCTCGCTGGCGCTGAGAAAGCCAACCAGTGCCCTTTCCAATGACGTTGTAGAGCAGCGCGAAACGGTCTGTATCGATGCGGTAGTAGCTGAAGGCGCGTGCGAACATCGGGTTGCTGCCCTCGGTGCTGCAGTGAACCATCACAAACTGGCCGGGCTCCACGTGAGCCGAAAGCTGCGGCGCCTGGAACCAGGTGATGTACGCGCCTTCCCACGCGCGCTCAGTCGAAAGGACCGTCGCAGTTTCGATGATCATCCGCCGACGTACTCTGCGAGGGTCGCGACTTCGTACTCCGCGGCGTTGGTCAGTGCTTCAATCGCCGCCCGCGCGGTATCGATGGAAGTGAAGCAAGGGATGCGCTTTTCGGCGGCGGCGCGGCGGATGTGGAAGCCGTCACGCAACGAACCAGTCATTCTCCCCTCGGGCGTGTTGATCACGCCTTGCACCGTGCCATCGACGATCACGTCGACGACATTCGGATGTTCCCCGGTGAGAACCTTGGTTACAGTGGTGACTGGGACGCCCAGCGCCTCAATCATGCGCGTTGTCCCCTCGGTGGCGTAAAGGCCGTAACCGGCCGCTGCGAGCTGCTTGATGAGCGGCAAGGCGTCAGCCTTCGTCCGATCGCTGATACTGAGGAGAATGCTCGCCTTCGGCTTGAGCGCCATGTCCGAGGCGAGAAGAGCCTTCGCCAGCGCCCCGGCGAACGTCCGGTCTATGCCCATTACCTCCCCGGTGCTCTTCATCTCCGGCCCGAGGTGGGTATCTACACCCGCCAGCTTGGACATCGAAAACACCGGCGCCTTGATCGCCACCAGGTTTCGTTCGGGCCACAGTCCGTCCGGGTAACCCTGATCTTTGATCTTCTTGCCCAGCATTGCGCCAACCGCCAGCTGAACAATCGGCACCCCGGTGACCTTCGAGAGGAATGGCACAGTTCGACTGGCACGCGGATTCACCTCCAGCACAAAGACGCGCGCTCCCTGGCCCTCTTTGCGATTGAGCACCACGTACTGGATGTTCGTGGTGCCGATGGCGCCAAGCCCGAGGACGATGCGCCGGGTGTAGTCGCAAATCGCCTCGCGCTCTTCGAAGTCGAGATTGATCGGCGGATACACCGCCATCGAGTCCCCGGAGTGAACCCCGGCCTTCTCAATGTGCTCCATAATGCCCGGAATCAACACCGTTTCGCCATCGCAGATCGCATCCACTTCAACTTCGCGGCCTTCCAGGAACTTGTCGATCAGAATTGGCTTACCTTGCGCGACTTCGGCAGCCTGGGCGACGTACATAACGAGCTCGGTTGCATTCTGCACGATCTCCATGGCCCGGCCCCCGAGGACGTACGATGGGCGCACCAACACCGGG
>JBDUAL010000021.1:0-10608 GCA_040004685.1 Anaerolineaceae bacterium
GGCTTCACACGGTGCCGGGCAGAGCCGGCCGGTGAACTCGGGAAAGTTGTTCGTCGCGTGCAATCGAGTGATCGCATCGCGCCAGTGGGACCGGTAGATGAGGTCGTTCCAATCCGGGATCAGGTTCCCGAGCGGGCAACCCTGGTGACAGAACGGTATGCCGCAGTCCATACAGCGAGCCGCCTGTTGCTGCAGCCGTTCCACCGGAAACTCTTCGTAGACTTCCAGCCAGTCGGTGACGCGTTTGGAAACCGGGCGCCGGTTAGGGAGCTGGCGCCCGTGCTCCATGAATCCGGTAGGCTTAGCCACGGGTCGCCACCACCACCGCGGCTGACGGCTCGGCAGCCGCCCAGCGCTGTTCGGCGAGAACCCTGCGATACTCTGTTGGCATTACTTTCACGAACTTCGCGGCCGCCTTTGGCCAGCCGTTCAGGATCCGGGCCGCTACAGAACTTTCGGTGTACTCAAGGTGACGCTCGAGCAGACCACGCACCAACTCAAGGTCTTCCGCCTCCTCGAGCGGCTCTAGACCAACCATCTGTTGGTTGCAGCGAGAGTCGAAGTCGCCATCCTCGTCGTAGACAAACGCAACCCCGCCACTCATCCCGGCCCCAAAGTTACGGCCGGTTCTCCCGATAACGACGACGCGGCCGCCAGTCATGTATTCGCAGCCGTGGTCTCCCGTGCCTTCGACAACCGCCACGGCGCCACTGTTGCGAACGGCGAACCGCTCCCCTGCCACTCCACGGAAGAAGGCTGCGCCACTGGTTGCGCCGTAAAGCACCGTATTGCCCACGATGATGTTCTGTTCTGGGACGAACGTTGCGTTCTTCGGCGGATAGACGATCAGCTTGCCTCCAGAGAGACCTTTGCCAACGTAGTCGTTGGCGTCTCCCTCTAGTCTTAGGGTGATCCCGGAAGGAACGAAGGCGCCGAAGCTCTGGCCAGCCGAACCGTTGAAGCAAATCTCGATCGTGTCATCCGGCAATCCCGAGAAGCCGTACCGCCCGGTCAGTTCGCTTCCCAGCATCGTCCCCACGGTTCGGTTTACGTTGCGGACTGGGCGCTCGATCGACACGTGCTCGCCTCGCAAAAGTGCAGGCTGGGCCTGCGCGATCAGATCATTGTCGAGCGCCGCCTCGAGGCCGTGATCCTGTGTTGTCACGCAGTGCGTGGCCACGGACTCGTCCACGTCCGGCCGGTAAAGGATCGCTGAGAAGTCCAACCCCTGGGCTTTCCAGTGATCGACCGCGCGACGCATATCGAGGAGGTCACTGCGGCCAACCATCTCCTCCAGCGTCCGGAAGCCGAGCGCGGCCATCAATTCGCGCACTTCCTCGGCGATGAAGCGGAAGAAATTGACCACGTGCTCCGCCTGGCCGGAGAATTTCTCGCGAAGCACTGGATTCTGGGTGGCGATGCCGACCGGGCAGGTATCCAGGTGACAAACCCGCATCATGACGCAGCCCATGACCACGAGTGGGGCCGTCGCAAAGCCAAACTCTTCCGCACCAAGGAGGGCCGCTATGACCACGTCGCGACCCGTCTTCAACTGCCCGTCAACCTGCACCACAATACGGTCCCGCAGCTTGTTGAGGACCAACGTCTGCTGCGTCTCAGCAAGGCCGAGTTCCCACGGCACGCCCGCGTGCTTCAGTGACGTGAGTGGGCTCGCAGCCGTGCCGCCATCGTGGCCACTGATGAGAACCAGGTCGGACTTCGCTTTGGCGACGCCGGCGGCCACGGTTCCCACTCCCACTTCGGCCACCAGCTTGACGCTGATCCGGGCACGGGGATTCGAATTCTTCAGGTCGTGGATGAGCTGCGCCAGGTCCTCGATAGAGTAGATGTCGTGGTGTGGCGGTGGGCTGATAAGCCCAACTCCGGGGGTGGCGTAGCGCACTGCAGCAATCCATGGCCAAACCTTCGCCCCCGGCAGCTGCCCGCCTTCGCCTGGCTTGGCGCCCTGGGCCATTTTGATCTGGAGCTCATCCGCGTTCACGAGGTACTCGCTGGTCACGCCAAATCGGCCGGAGGCTACCTGTTTGATCGCACTCCGGCGCAAGTCGCCGTTTGCATCGGCCGTGTACCGCCTCTGGTCTTCGCCGCCTTCGCCAGTGTTGCTCTTGCCGCCAATGCGGTTCATCGCGATAGCCAA
Source organism: Anaerolineaceae bacterium (assembly GCA_040004685.1). Taxonomy (GTDB): domain Bacteria; phylum Chloroflexota; class Dehalococcoidia; order Tepidiformales; family Tepidiformaceae; genus PNKC01. Next base: position 2,159 of record JBDUAL010000021.1, read on the forward strand.
CGTCTCGTGTGCTTCTGCGCTGATGCTGCCGAACGACATACCGCCTGTCGCGAACCGCTTAAACAGGCTCTCCGCCGGTTCCACCTCGTTGAGTGGTATCGGCGGCAAGTCGCCATGGATTTCGAACAGGCCGCGGAGTGTGGCCATCCGCTCGCTCTGCTCGTTTACGAGTGCCGTGTATTCGCTGAACACCTTCCGTTGGCCGGTCTGTGTCGCGTGTTGGAGCTTGAAAACGGTGTCGGGGTTGAAGAGGTGATATTCACCATCTCGCCGCCACTGGTACTGTCCACCCCAAACCAGTTCATCGAGTCCCCCGTCCCGCGTAGGGAAGGCACGAGCGTGGTGCGCCAGCGTCTCCACGGCCACTTCGTCTATCCCAATCCCTCCAATACGTGACGCTGTCTTGGTGAAGTAGCGGTCGACAATCGAATCGGAAAGCCCGATCGCCTCGAAGATCTGCGCGCCGCGGTAGCTGTGAATCGTTGAAATGCCCATCTTGGACATCACTTTGACGACACCCTTCTTGATCGCCTTCAGGTAGTGAGAGCGAGCTTCATCCGCCGAAAGTTCGGGCGCCAGGTAACCCTCTTCTTGCAGCTGGTCGAACGTCTCGAGAGCGAGGTACGGGTTGATGGCGCCCGCACCATAGCCTATCAACAGCGCGAAATGATGAACCTCCCGAGCGTCCCCTGTTTCCACTATGAGGCCCACCTGGGTCCGCCGTCGCTCGCGGACAAGGTGATTGTGCAATCCGGCCACCGCCACCAATGACGGGATGGGAGCGTGCTCAGGGTCCACCCCGCGGTCGGAGAGAATGAGAATCTTGGCGCCGCTCGCGATCGCCCTGTCCGCGTGTTCGAAAAGCGCGGCCAGGGCGGGGCCGAGCGCCGCGGGCCCGGCAGTGGACGGGAACAGCATCGGCAACACCGTAGCCTGCAACGCGTGATCCTTCAGCGACCTGAACTTTGCTAACTCCTGATTGTCGAGAAAAGGCGTGTCCAGGCTCACGAGGTGGCAGTTCTCGGGTTCAGGATCGAGGAGGTTTCCCTCTGGCCCGATCACCGTCTTGACGGAAGTCACCAGCTCTTCGCGAATCGCATCCAACGGGGGGTTGGTGACTTGCGCGAAAAGCTGCTGGAAGTAGTTGTAAAGCGGTTGTGGGCGATCGGAGAGGACAGCCAACGGTGTGTCGCTCCCCATCGAGCCGAGCGCTTCCTCGCTGCTGGCGGCCATCGGGCCAAGGATGTACTTAACGTCTTCAAGCGAATAGCCAAACGCCATCTGCTGCTTCAGGAGGGCCGCGCTCGACGGCGCGTCTGGAGTTTCCACCTCGGGAATCGTTTCGATCGGGATGAGGTTCTGCTCCAGCCATTCCCGGTATGGGTGCTCAGCGGCCAGCTTCGCCTTGATCTCCGCATCGTCGATGATCCGGCCTTGTTCAATGCTCACAAGGAACATCTTGCCAGGCTGAAGCCGGCCCTTATGAAGGATGCGCTCCGGCGCGATCGGCAGTACACCTACCTCCGAGGCCATGATCACGAGATCGTCCTTGGTTACGTAGAAGCGCGAGGGCCGCAGCCCGTTGCGGTCCAGAACCGCGCCGATCGTCTTGCCGTCAGTAAACGCAACGGAGGCCGGCCCATCCCAGGGCTCCATCAAACAGCTCTGGTATTCGTAAAATGCCTTTTTCTCGGCGCTCATCGATTCGTGGCCACTCCACGCCTCGGGGATCAGCATCAGCATCGCCAGTTCAAGAGGACGGCCGGACTGCACGAGCAACTCGAGCGCTTGATCCAGGCAAGCGGTATCGCTGCCCTGCTCGTTCTTCATCACCGGGAGGATCTTGTTGATATCGTCGTAGAGTGGCGATGCGAAAAGAGCTTCGCGCGCAGTCATCCAGTTGATATTTCCGCGCTTCGTGTTGATTTCGCCGTTGTGCGAAATCATGCGGTAAGGGTGCGCCAGCTCCCAAGTAGGGAAAGTGTTGGTGCTGAACCGCGAGTGAAACATAGCCAGCGCGCTGATCAGGTGGCGGTCACGCAAGTCGGCGAAGTACTCCCTGAGCTGCAGCGCCGTGAGCATTCCCTTGTAGACCAAAGTCCTGCAGGAGAGGCTTGGGAAGTAGAAGAACTCATCGTTCTTGATTCCCCAGCGCTTGATCGCCTTCTCAAAGCGTTTGCGAATCACGTAGAGGCGGCGCTCGAAAGCATCGTCATCTGCTAACCCAACGCCCCGCCCAATGAAGACGTGGTGCATTGAAGGCTCAACGGCGAGCGCGCTTGCCCCGATCATCGAGTTGTCTGTGGGCACCTCTCGCCAGCCCAGGAGATGTTGACCTTCTTCTTCAACAATTGCGGCAAACAAGGCCATGCCCTGAGAGCGATCACGCGGGTCTTTCGGGGCGAAGAACAGGCCGACGCCGTACTGGCCGGCCTCGGGCAGACGAATGTTGATTTTCGCGCATTCTCGCCTGAAGAATTCGTGTGGGAGTTGGATCAGGATCCCGGCGCCGTCGCCAGTGTTCACTTCGCAACCGCATGCGCCGCGGTGGTTCAGGTTCTCGAGTGCAGTCAGACCGTCGTAGACGATCTGATGGGAACGCTGACCCTTAAGGTGAACGATGAATCCGACTCCGCAACTGTCGTGCTCGTGCTCTGGGTTGTAAAGCCCTTGCGCAGCCGGCATTCCTGGAAGGCCCATCGTCGTCTACCCAACTTGCAGAAGGTGCTCTCCCGCCCGAGTTTGGGAATGTGCGTCGCCACTGCGTGAAAACGGGTGCCCGTTTCGCTTTGTGAAAACTATCCCAAATGCACGGAAACAGAGAGGTGAGCTTGCAGTATAGCAGGGTGGTCAAGCCCTCCGTCGAGCGCCGAGGGCACCGTCACGAACTTCGATGTTTGGCACTCTCGCAGTTCCCTCGAGGCTGATTCCGGGACGGCGAAGACGGTATACTTGGCAGCAATCGCCGCGCCAGGAGCAAACGGATGAGCAACGAAACGTATTGGACCCCCGAACACCTCGAGGAGGTCGTCAGCCAGCGTGCCCGGATCCTCGGCCCGAGCGTGTGGGCAGCGGCCACGCCGGATCGAGGCCCGGTCATCTCCTTCGCGGGCGGCCTTCCTGACATCCCATCTCTCCCGGGAGATCTTATCGTGAAGGCCACCCGTGCCGTTCTCGATCGCGAGCAGAAGGAAGCGCTGGAGTACGGCGGAACCTTTGGACCGCACCCGCTGCGCGCCGCCATCGCCGAGCGCTCCTCACGCATCGAAGGCATTCCCGTCAGCATCGAACAGGTGATTGTTTCGTCTGGCTCAGCCCATGGCATCGGCATGGTCTGCGAAACCCTCCTTGACCCCGGCGACACGGTACTCGTCGAAAGCCCGAACTTCCCCGGCAGCATGCGCACCATCAAATCGTTCGGCGCCGAGCAAGTGGCCGTACCCATGGACGACTACGGTCTGCGCGTTGACCTTCTCGAGGATCAACTGAAAAGACTCCAGGATGCGGGCAGGCGGGCGAAGTTCATCTACTGCATCCCAACCCACCAGAACCCCGCGGGGTGCACGCTCGATCTCAAGCGCCGAGAACGGTTGCTTGCACTCGCGCAGCAGTACAACACGTTTATCCTGGAGGACGACGCGTACGGAGAACTTTGGTTTGAAACCGCGCCGCCGCCTTCGTTGTTTGCTTTGAGCAACGGCGACCATGGGGTGAAGGTCTCGAGCTTTTCGAAGATCATCGCCACCGGATTGCGAATGGGTTGGGCAATGGGCCCGTCCCCTCTCATCAGTCGCATGGCATCGGTCAGATTCGATATGGGGACAAGCCCGTTCCAGGGACGTGTAATCGCCGAGATGATCACCAACGGCGACCTGGATCGGCACATCGAGCGCCTTCGCGGCATCTATCTACGGAAGCTGGAACGGGTTGAATCCGCGCTAAAAGACTACTGCACCGGGTACTGCACGTATGAGCGGCCGCAGGGTGGCTTCTTTCTGTGGCTGCTCCTACGCCCGGGCATGAGTTCGCGTGATGTCCAGATGGCTGCCAGCGAGCGCGGCGTCATCGTTGGCCAGGGTCCGCAGTTCTTCGCTGATGGCAAGGCCACGAATCACATTCGACTTGCGTTCAGCTATGTCGCGATGGAAGACATTGAGGAAGGTATCCATCGGCTCGGCGAGGCGATGGCGGAGGTGGCGGCCCGCTCCTCCGCAAAGTAATAGTTCTGCCGATGCCCCTTGGTCTCGCAGGCGCACGCCCCTTCCTCGGTCGCGTAGAATCGCGCTGAGGAGGGCGATTTGAAATCTGTCTCAATCGGCAACGTGGAAATCACCCCGCTCCAAGACACCCGAGCGCTAATGAACCTCGACTACTTCTTCCCAAAACAGGCCACGGCCTTCGCAGCTGAGTTCAAGCACCTCCAGGACGAACGCGGCTTTCTTCAGATGAGCATCACGTGCTACCTCGTGAGGTCCGCAGGCAAGACGATTATCGTTGACACGGGAGTGGGGCCCCGCCGCCGCACCGGTCTGCCTCGCGGCCACCTGGACGATGCCCTCAACGAACTCGGAGTTGCGCCGTCCGATATCGACGTTGTCCTCAATACGCACCTCCACGTTGATCATGTCGGCTGGAACACCGTGGACGGCGATGATGGCACTCGCACAGTCTTCTTTCCGAACGCGGAGTTCGTGTTTCACCAGAAGGAGTGGGATCACTGGATGACGCCGGAACGGCTCGCCGAGCCTGGCAACGAACACCTGATCGAGTGCGTCGAGCCGCTTCGGAACAGTGGACGGATTTCCTTCTTCGAAGGCGAGGCCGCGTTTGACGAGAACATCACGTTCATCTCCACGCCAGGCCACACTCCTGGCCACGTCGCGATCGGCGTTATGTCAGCGGGCGAACGAGGCGTCATCATTGGGGACGCTAGTCATCACCCCGCCCAACTCCTTCATCCGGACTGGTCACCCCAACCGGATTACGATCCGGTCCAGTCAGCCAAGACTCGTTCCGCCCTCTTCGACCGAGCGATTGCTGAGGAGCAAACGTGGATCGCGGGTCACTGGGAGTACCCCGGCATCGGCCGGATCGTTCGCCTGGACGGGAAACGCGTGTTCCGGGCGCTTAGCTGAGGTTTGGTTGCCCAAGACCCCGAGAGGGGCGTACGTTGCGCCCATGCGGATAGCGGTTGCGGTGGTGGTGGTATTCCTCGGGCTCGTCAGTGCTGGCGTTTCATCAGACGGTGCTGTTCGTGTTGCGGCTGTGTCCCCCGTTTCTATCGTCGTCACGTCGGCCTCGGACACCATTGCCGCCCCCGTCTGTCCCGATGCCAACCGTTGCACCCTCCGCAAGGCGATCGATACAGCGAACCTCGACACCACTGCGACCACGGTGACGATCAGCTTCAGCGCCACAGTCTTCCCCTTGGCGACCCCAGCCACGATCACCGTCGGCGCCACGCCGCTCCCCGTGGCCGCCCGCCCAGATCTCGTAATCGAAGGTTCTGGTGCAGGCGTGCGGCTGGTTTCGACCCCGGCCGGATCCCCAGACGGGCTTGTTCTCAACGGAGCGCGTTCTCGAGTGTCAGCCCTCTCCATCGGCGAGTTCACCGGTGTCTGCCTCAAGTTCACCGGGGCTGATGCGGTCGTCGGCGGAGACCGAACCACAGGCAGCGGTAACGACTTTGGCGACTGCGGTACAGCTATTCGAATTGAAGGCGCAAACGCGAGCGTTCACGGCAACAATGTTGGCTTTGGAGTAGACCGCCTGAGTGCAGCCGCTGTCCAATCCGGCATCATCGTGACTGGGTCCAACAGCGTAGTGGGCGACGTCGGATTGGGCTCCGGATACCAGAACCGAGTAGGAAACGCGCAGACTGGGGTGATTGCTGGCGGAGTTGGTAGTGATCCGGTCACGGGGATCAAGATCGTCGGAAACGTTATTGGCCAGGGATCAGATGGGCGCGTGGCGCCCGTCGGCTCCGCCGTGAGAGTGCTTAGCCCCGTGACATCCGCCCTGGTCGCCGCGAACAGCCTATCCAACGCGCAGACAGGGGTCGCAGTCCAAGGGTCTGCGGCGGGGCCGTCGGCCCAGGGGGTGCGGATCATCGCGAACTCATTCTCCCAAATCGAACGGCTCTCGATAGACCTGAATGACGACAACGTAGCGAATCCGAACGACGAAGGTGACTCGGACATGGGCGCAAATGGCCTGAGAAACCACCCTCGCTTCGGGCGTGTGGTTCAATCGCGGGTCTCTGGCACCGCGTGCGCCGATTGCCAGGTGCAGCTTTACCTGGCGGCGCACGCGCCGGGCGGCGCCATCGACTTCGGCGCGACGCCTATCCCCGGCGGCGTCAAACAGACCAATTTCGACGGCTCCTTCGTGTTCGAAAGCCCCGCCGTCACGCCGGGCCAGTGGATAACAGCCCTCGCGACGGATGCCCAGGGCAACACCAGCGAGTTCGCTCCAGGCAGTCGCGTTGGCGCCGGGAGCATCCAGTGCGGGAACGGCGCGCTCTCCGCTGGCTGGAACCTCGCCGGCTACTTCGGGGCCGAGGCAGTCAACCTCGGAGCCTCGTTCCCGGCAGAGGGCGTAGGCGCCGGAGCCGTGCGAGCTATCTACCATCTCGAAGCCGGCGCCGGCGCCTACTCGCGCTGGTTCTCCGACACCTCCATTGGCCGAACGCTGCTTTCTCTGGAGCCCGGCGAAGCGTACTGGTTTCTCGCTGACGGTCCGGCGCCGTTGAGCGGTGGGTTTTCAGTTTCGGGCCCCATCTCGGTTCCGTTGAAGGCGGGATGGAACACCATCGTCTACATCGGTGCATCGGCGCCCGTCGCCGATGCCTTCGCTAGCCTGGCCACGAACTATAAGGAGCTATTCGCGTGGGACGCTCCGGCCGCCGGATGGACCGCGTACAGCGCCGATGGGGCCCCTACGTGGGCCCAGGGGTTTACCGAAGCACAGGCCTGTCGCGCGTTCCAGCTCTTCTCTAGCGCAGACGCGCTACTGGTTCCACTCCAGCCCTGAGCGTCCCGTATACTGCCTAACAAACAGACGGCGCAATCGGAGACGCTACGTGACCATCGAAATACGTCCTTGTAAGGATCCGGAAGAACTCGCTGAATATGGTCGAATTGTCAGCTACGTTTTCGCCTCAACCGAAGGCATGAACGACGAACTCGCCACCACACAACCGGATTGGACAACCTGTGCCTTCGTGGATGGGAAGATGGCTGGAACGCTGGGCGCGTTCCCGTTCACCGTTCGCTTGAATGGCGCGCCTGTAGCGATGGGCGGCGTCACTGCCGTCGGCACGCTCCCCTCTCATCGTCGCCAGGGTTTGTTGCGAAAGATGATGACTGAAGCTCTCTCGACCATGCGCGACCGGCGTCAAACCTACGCCATCCTCTGGGCCAGCATGGCCGCGATCTACCAGCGGTTCGGCTACGGACTCGCCTCCACCCAGGTGCGCTACAACTTCGACCCCCGGGACGTCGCGTTCGAACGGAAAGTGACGATTCCAGGAACGATTGAAATGATGACCAAGGATGATGCCTTTCCCATCATCAAGCAGATCTACATTCGGCACGCCACGCCTCGGAACTTGCACATTCACCGTTCCGTTCCACTCTGGCAGGCAAGCACCTTGCGTCCGCCGAAAAAGGATCAGCCGCTGTACATAGCGGTCTACCGGAACGTCGACGGTGAGCCCCGAGGCTACGTTGTTTACGTCACCTCAGAAGAACCGCGTACGAATCCAGGCCCCGGACAGAAGATGGTGGTCAACGACCTGGTCGCGCTCGACATCGAAGCCCACGTGGCCCTCTGGGAGTACATCCGCCGCCACGACCTCGTCGGCCGGGTGGAGATCCACGGAGTTCCCGAAGACGACGTAATACCGGCGATGCTCCTCGAGCCGCGCATGCTCAATCGCAAGACAACTGACGAAATCTGGATGCGCGTGGTCGATGTGGAACAAGCCGTTCCCCAGCGCCCGTTCGGCTCGCGCGGCGAACTCACCTTCGCGGTCGAAGGCGACGAACTCTGCCCCTGGAACAACGGGACGTACCTGCTGGAGACGGACGGCCGGACCTCAACCGTGCAGCGGACCACCGGTCCCACCCAGCTGACCATGTCGCCGAATACCCTCGCGTCGCTGCTCGCGGGGCACCGTACGGCAACCCACTATCATCGCGCCGGGCTGCTAGCCGCTGCCGATGCGTCCACCTTGGTCACTGCCGATGCCATCTTCCGCACTGAGTACGCGCCCCATTGCCCGAACGGCTTCTAGAGTCGCGCGACTCGTGCTCGAACTTCGCGAAGCCGCTGGATCGAACCCAAGACCTTCGCCTGATCGTCCGTGAGATGGCGCACGATGATGTCCGAATAGCCGATGCCACCGAGTTCCGCGAAAGCCGCCGACATCTCGTCGATGTCGCCGTAGG
>JBDUAL010000348.1:0-3149 GCA_040004685.1 Anaerolineaceae bacterium
CCGGATATCCGGCGCGTCTTCCAATACCACGGCGCCGAGCACATGACGATCCACGCCTACGAAGCGCGCCGACCGCTCACCATCGCCGACATCCGCGATTTTCCCAAGGAGCACACTCGCTGCGGCACCAGCTTCCTGCTCGTCGTCGTCTTCGTGGCGCTGATCACCTTTTTTGTCTTCGACCTGGTGGTGGATAGGGGCGTCCTCATCCGTACCGCGTCACGCATCGTCTTTATGCCGTTCGTGGCGGGCGTCGCCTATGAAATCCTGCGCATCGGTGCGCGCTTCGGTGGCAACGTCTTTGTGCACGCCATGTTCGTGCCAAACATCGCGCTCCAGGCGCTGACCACCAGGGTGCCGGACAACAGCCAGATTGAGGTCGCGATCGCCTCCTTCACCGCGGTCCTCAGCCACGCCGGGCTTACCACCACTACACACCTGGCCGAGCACACGGAAGCCCTGCGAGAAGCGCCGCCGCTGGACTGAGCCAACGCAGCGTTCCGTGAGCAGAACCAGGTCGAGCCCCTTGTGCTGCAGAAAAGCGCGGTCCGGGTGACGAACCGGTATCCACCTGCAATAGCGAATGCGCCGAGATATGCATCAATCCACAGCTTCGGCGAAACGGAATGGTGAACACAGCAGCGGTGGTCACCATTCGAGCAGCGATTGTTGGGTGGCCCGACAGACACGCTTTTTCCGGCCGTTCGACTCGCTCGAGCCAGGAGCGAGCGGCGGAGCGAAGCGGTCTCCGATAGCACCATAGCCTCCCAGACGTTCGTATCGACCAGGGTCACGCGTACCAGTCTACTTCCTGTTGCGTGAGGATCTCGAGATGCGCTCGGGGGTGAGTTCGTCCGCCGGATTCTCCGGCCGACGATACTTTGATAATCGGCAGCCGTGTTTCCGGGTCTATCGTATAGCCCGGCTATCGTCATCGATGGTGGGCTCAGAGGGCGATGCCAGCCCTTTGCGCAATAAGTCAGCCACAGCGTCTTTCAGCTTCTGCCCGTCGTACGGGCGCGAAGCTTGATCTCCTTCATAAGCGCATCTGGCAGGTCGATCGTCGTCTTCATCTTCCCATTTACCGGTTTCCCATTTTGCTTGCCAGAGTAGGTGTGAGAAATCTTCACCGGGTTGGGGCTAGAGAAATCAGAACAAACGTACTATTCTACTAGATCCATGGACACTGGCTGCCTGCTCGTCCCCAACTTCCCGATCGCAATCGCCCGACGCGATGACCCCCAGCTGCGCGGCCGGGCGGTGGTGGTGGGTGGCTCGCCGGAAGAGCACGCCGCAGTCACCGCCTGCTCAGAAGAGGCCTGCGCGGCTGGCGTCACGGTGGGTGCCACGCTGCGCCGGGCACTGGCTCTCTGTCCGAACGCGGTCTTCCTGCCTTTGCGTGATGCCGAAGTCCACGCGGACGCTTCCCGTCTGGTAGACCTTCTTCAGTTATACAGCCCCACCATCGAGGCGATCGCGCCCGGCCACATTCATGCTGACCTTCGCGGCCTCGCCCGGATGTCCGGGATGGAGGAGCTACCGTACCTCCAGGATCTGCACGAAGCCGCCTGTTCGTCCAGCGGGCTTGCCGTGCAGCTGGGCGCCGCCGAAACCGTCTTTGCGGCCCACGCCGCCGCCTGCACGGCCGCGGGCGGTGGCCTGGCGACGATCTACCGGGGCGACGCAAAGATCTTTCTCGCCGATCTATCGATCGACGTGCTGCCGGTGCCCCCGCAGATTCACGAACGGCTGCGCCTGTTTGGCCTGGAGCGCCTGGCCCAGGTGGCGGAACTGCCGTTTTCGGCCATCCAGGCACAGTTTGGCCGCGAAGGAGCCCACGCCTGGGCACTCGCCAACGGCCGCGATACCTCCATCGTTGTAGCAAAGCGCGAAGAGCTGCGCATCAGCAATGAGCTAGAACTGCCCGCGCCAACCTCACTCTCCGGCCCGCTTGTGGCCGGCACGCAGATACTGTTGCAACGCACCCTCGCCCACAAAGAACTGCGCGGCCAATCGCTGCGCCGGCTCGATTGGCGGCTCGGGCTCGAAAGCGGCGAGCAGATCACCCGGCGATTCATCTTTCGCGAACCAACGAATGACCCCGCGCGCATGCTCTTTGTCGTCAAAAACAAGATCGAACGGCTGCAGTTACCCTCGGCCGCTGTCTCGCTCGGGCTCACGCTTTCCGGCCTCTGCAGCGAATACGGCCACCAGGCGAATCTCTGGCAAACCGGCCCACGGCGCCGAAAGGAATTACTGGATGCGATCGAACAGCTCAACGCCCGTGAGGGCGAACCCCAGGTCTTCCAAATTGTGGAGGTGCAACCATGGTCAAGAATCCCGGAACGCCAGCTGGCCCTGGTGGCCTACGGCGGCTGAATCAACCGGTGCCCGCGGCGGTAGACGCCAATCCCCGGGGCGAACCGTCCGCTATGCTCTCCCAGGGCAGATACCTTCCCATACGAGCTATTCACGACAGCTGGCGGATTGACGATGAGTGGTGGCGGGAAGAAGTTGCCCGCCGCTATTTCGCGGTCGAACTCGAAGGCGGCCGTCACCTGACGGTCTACCACGACCTTCTTGAGGACGCCTGGTACGCCCAGGGTTACGAACGCCCACACGAAGGCAAAACCCTCAAAACAAAGAAGCGCACAGGATAGTGGAACGCACGATTCCAACCTCAGCCTCGCACCGCTCTCGCCCTGTAGACTCCGATTATGCTCCGCGTTCACCTTGATACCGACATCGGTGGAGACACCGATGACCTTTGCGCGCTGGCCATGCTGCTGGGCAGCCCGGAGGTCGACCTGGTTGGCGTAACCACCGTGACCGACACCGAGGGTCGGCGTCTTGGGTTTGTCCACCATGCGCTTGACCTGGCCGGGCGTACCGGTGTGCCGATAGCCTCCGGAGCGTGCGGCTTTCTCGACGTTCCACAACGCGCGGAGCCTCAGGATGCACGCTACTGGCCCGGCTTGCAGCAACTCCCAGCCAGCACGCCAGGTGATGCACTCGACTTACTGTACGCAAACGCCCAGTCCGGGGCGACGGTCATTGGCATCGGACCGCTTACGAACCTCGCAGTGCTCGAAACACTACGGCCGGGAGCATTCGAGAACGCAAACGTGGTGATCATGGGCGGCCACCTT
>JBDUAL010000349.1:0-3149 GCA_040004685.1 Anaerolineaceae bacterium
CGGGTCGTAGCGCACGAACAACGTCTCTCCCGGCCGCATGATCGAAACCCGCGAATTTGCGGTCTCCAGCTTCGCCTTGAACGGTTCGTCACCGTCTGGATGCACTTCAAGGATCAGCCGCACGTAAATCGTCAGCCCGCCGCCGGACGAAACTCCCGTGTCCTGCACTTCCAAGATGCGCGCCATCGCTCGCTTCCCGCTGGCCTGGAGCTTGCGGTCGGACTTCGAAGGACGGTTCCAGGTGATGCAAAACCAAAGAATCGGTGCTGCGATAAGCAAAGTCAGCAGGATTAGCATCACGAATGCCGGCACCGGGTTCTCCGCCGTATCCACATAACGGTCTGCAACCAGGACGGCTATCGCAATTCCTCCCAGCACCAGCGGCAGGTAGAAGAAGTAGGCAACGATGAAGATGATGACCTTCTTAGCCACAAACACCCTTCCTGCCGCGCGCCGATGCGAGCGGGCCGAACTAACTTGCTGGTAGCTCTGCGTTCGAACGCTAGCTGCGTCGAATCCAGACGCGCCGGATCATTACCGTCTCACTCACCGCCACGGCGTCACGGTTTGGGTCCGTGGTCACTGCTTGGGACGGCGTTTGGTTGCGCACGGGCTTCCGTCGCGACGAGGCGGCGCCGTTGACCGCCGCTCGCGTCACCTGCCGTGCGGCCTGGCTGGCCACGTAACGCCCGGCCAGCCCTACGCCGATCTGCAGCGCCGTGCCGATGGCGAGCGCCGCCGCCGCCCTTCGTACTGGCGCTGGCAGCACGGCGCGCTCCCGCTCCAGCCTGGCTGGCGGCGTTGGTTCAGACTTCACGAGAGGCATTTCGCGCAGCGCAGCAACGTACATCCCGCACTGCCGGCAGTAGTTGTCGGTTAGGAAGTAGGAAGCGGTGCAATCAGGGCAGGAACGTGGTTCTTCGTTCATGAACGGCGAGTATAGCAGGTGACCAACCAGAACCGGCTCGCGCCACACGTCCACCCCACCCCGCAAATGCACGGCCCAAAACTAGATCGCCAACTCAACCGCCTGCGAAAGGTCCTTCGGCGGGAACGTTGGCGGCACCGTGAGCAGTCCCTCGCTGATCGTCCGCAACGTCTCCACCAGAAATGGCCGCTCGCGCTTTAATCCGCGCGCGCGGATATCGGCGTAAAGCGCCGCCTCTTGCAAGAGTTTGAGCTCCGCCGGCAGTTTCTCCGAACCCTGCCACAGTGCTGCGTTCGCAGCATCTCGGATCGGGTACCGGCAAAAGCTCACCGCTGGCCCCCGGTCAACATCGCCGGTGACCACATTCATCAGGCACCCTGATTGTTTCGCCCGCGTGCGAATCAACTCGGCGATCACCTCCTGGTACGTGCCGATCGGGCCATCGGGCAACGCAGGATGGTCGTTGATGAAAGTGAACCGCTCGAAAAGCGGCCGGGTCGCGATGAGCATATAGCCAAACATAACGCCGAGTTCGAAGCCGTACGGCACGAGCAGCCTCGCTACCTCTTGGTCGTATTCAAGCCGCCACGGTGCCAACGGTTCGCCAGGCTTTGAGATCTTTCCCCCGCGTGCCTTACGGAACGCCACCGAGGAGAGCGTTTTCACCGGGATACCGCGAGCTTCGACCATCGCCATCAGGCCGTCTGTCGCCTCAGCCTCGCCCGCGTCGCGGTTGACGAACACCACCGCCACCTCAATCGGCAACCCGCGCGCAATCGCGTCCAGCGTGTATTCGAGCGCGCCAAACGATCCGGGGCCGCGCCCGGTCGTCAGCCAGGCGACGCGGAGCGTCACTCTTCGTACTCAATTGCGTCAGGCTCCGGGTCGTAACCCGTTTCCACTTCGCGAATCTGGGCGCGGTCGTCTTCGAGTCGTGTCTGGAGGGTCTTCACCTGCAGTTCTGCACCTTCAAGGATTTGGCGCAGGTTGTCCGCGATGGCCGCACCCTCCTCATACAGCTTCAGCGACGCCTCCAGCGGCAAGTTCCCCTGCTCCAAGCGCCGAGCCTTCTCCTCCAGCGAGGAATAAAGTTGTTCGAACGACTTTTCGGACACCTAACTCACCTCCGCCCAAAACGCGCCATCGGCTACTGAGACCTGCAGCCGTTCGCCCGATTTCACCTTTCGAATGCCGTTTACGACCTGTTTCCTGCCGCCTGCCTGTTGGACGATTGCGAAGCCTCGGCCCAGCGTGGCCATCGGGTCGAGCCCGGTGAGCCGCGCTGAGAGGCCCTCGAAGCGTGCACGGTCCGTCGTGCACCTGCGTTCGAGACCGGCCTCTAGCTCGCGGAGCAGCACGCGCACGTCACGCGCCAGGCTAAAGAGGTCCGGTGCGTTGCCTTGCAGCCGCCGAAGGCAGGTGTCCATTTCAAGCGCTCGCGTGCCGATGGCATAACGCACGCAAGAACTCATGCCCCGATCGAGCACGAATAGGGTGTGCGCCAGCTGGACGGCGTCCGGGCTGCAGCGTTCGGCGGCGGCGCTCGGCGTTGGCGCTCTCAGGTCGGCCACAAGATCCGCGATCGTTTCGTCGGTCTCGTGGCCCACGCCCGAAACGACGGGCGCCGGGAACCCGAAGATCGCCCGTGCCACGCCCTCGTCGTTGAACGCCCAGAGGTCTTCGATGCTGCCGCCGCCGCGGGCCACGATTGCCAGGTCGAGGCCAGGTTCGATCGCGAGCGCGCGCAGGGCCGCGATGATCTGCGCCGGCGCCTGCTCCCCCTGCACCAATGCGGGCGCAAGCACGAGGGTGGCCAGCGGCCATCGCCGGGAAAGCACGTTTTTGATGTCTTGCAGCGCCGCGCCTGTGGGCGATGTCACGACGCCGATCGTGGTTGGGAAACGCGGCAGAGGGCGTTTCCTTGCGGGGTCGAACAGCCCGTCTGCGTCCAGGCGTTGCTTCAACTCCTCGTACTTCGCGGCCAGCAGACCGAGGCCTTCGGGGCGCACGAAATCGCAAACGAAGTTCAGCTCGCCCCGGGCTTGGTAGATGGAGACGGATCCGCGCGCAAGGACGCGATCCCCGTCCTTCAGCTGGACACCGGGCATCTTGTTCGCGAAGAGGATCGAACGCAGCGCTCCGCTTTCGTCCTTCAGTGAAAAATAGCGGTGCCCCGCCGAAGACCGGCTGTAGTTCGAAACCTCCGCCTGGATCCAGACAT